>DATJZY010000128.1 GCA_035577985.1 Candidatus Eisenbacteria bacterium | reverse complement strand
GTCGGCATCGGCCTCGCGGCGTTCGGGTACTTGAATCCGCTCCTCGCGGCGTTCATCCACGTCGCCTCCGAGCTCACCTTCATTCTCAATTCGACTCGCCTGCTTCCGGGGCGCGCGCCAAGATCCGATCGACCCATGCCCATCTCCTCGTCCGGGGTGAGCAGGTGCTGAAGCCTCTTGCGGCCGGTCCCAACGGGGGCGGCCGCTCCTAACTGCGGGCTACCCCTTCGTCGGATCGCCCTTCAGCGCGGCGGCGACGATCGGGGCCACCTTCTCTGCGCTGCGGCCGACCACGTAGCCGCCGAGCCCGATCTGCAGCAGCGTCCACGCCTGGGGTGCGAGCGCGCTGTGGAGCCAGCCGAACGAGTCGGCCACGACGAGGCCCAGGAAGGTCAGCATCGTGATCGGGCGCCAGGACCGCTGCAGCCACGAGTCACATGGGCTGGCCTGGAGTTACCTGGGTTGCGTGGACGGTTGATCGCTTTCGAGCACAAGACCTTCCCGTGCTCTCAGCATCTCGTTCTGGATCGGGGTTCGGGGCGGAGCCCCGAGTTCTCCGGACGGCGCGTGACGTCGCTCGAACTCGTTCGGGGATAGATATCCGATCGACGAGTGACGCCGCTGCGGGTTGTACCAGCCCTCGATCCACTCGAAGTTCGCGAGCCGCGCCTGCGCCTGCGTCTCGAAGCGCGTGCGCTCGAGCAGCTCGCACTCGAGCGTGGCGAAGAAGCTCTCCGCCATGGCGTTGTCGTAGGCATCGCCGACACTGCCCATCGAGGGCCGCACGCCGAGCTGCTCGCAGCGCTTGCCGAAGGCGAACGACGTGTACTGGCAGCCCTGGTCGCTGTGATGGATCACGCTGCAAGGCCGCCGCTGCTGGATCGCCATCTGCAGGGCCTCGAGCACGAGCTCGGTGCGCAGATGCGTCGCCATCGTCCAGCCGATCACCTTGCGGCTCCACACGTCGAGCACCACGGCCAGGTACAGGAACCCCGCCCAGGTCGGGATGTAGGTGATGTCGGCGACCCAGAGCTGGTTCGGTCCCTCCGCTTCGAAGCGACGCTCCACCAGATCCGGCGCCGGCCGATCCGATTCGTCTCGCTGCGTCGTCGTCACGAAGCGCCGCCGCGAGACACCTTGCAATCCCGCAAGCCGCATGAGTCGCGCCACCCGATCCCGACCCACCGCGACACCATCGTCCCTCAGCTCTCGAAGCACGCCAGGCACCCCATAGGTCTGTCGAGATGCCTCGTGAATGGTTCGGATCCTTCGCAACAGGACACCATCCTGCTGTGCCCGCCTCGAAGCCGGGCGCTTCTGCCACGCGGAATACCCGCTGGCGGAGACCTCCAGCACGCGACACATCGTGGTGACTCTGTGCTCGGCCCGGTGTGCGCTCACGAATTCGTAGATCCGGACGGGATCTTTCCGGTCTCCCGCGCGAACCAGGCCGCGGCTTTTGCCAGGATCGCCCGCTCCTCACGGAGCGCACGGTTCTCCCGCCGCAGAAGCGCCAACTCGTCCTTCTCCGCCGTCGTCAATCCGTCGTGACGCTTCCCGCTGTCACGATCGGCCTGCTTCACCCAGTTGCGGATGCACTGCTCCGACGGCTCGAACTGCTCGGCCAGCTCCGCCGGGCTACGCCCGGCTCGCACCATCTCCACCAACCTACGCCGCAGCTCCGGCGGGTAGGGAGGATGACTCTTCGGCATCGTGAACTCCTTCCTTCCAAAGTCTGAAGGTGTCCACGAAACTCAGGCAACTCCAGTCGGAGCGAAGCAACCTCCGTCTCCGGGGCCTCTTTCGTCGGCGCCTCGAGCTTGAGCGTCTGTGCCGCACACGGGGTAGCATGGGTTTGGGGTGTGTCGGCTCGCGAGGCGCACCATGCGCGACTTGAGCATCGCTCCGATCCTCCTGGCCACGGTGATCGCAGTGGCTCCCGCGGCGGCCTCCGCCCACGGACACGGTGGTGGGCACCACGGCGGCTCGGCGGGCCGACCCGGTGGATTCGCGTTCGTTCCCATCTTGGCACCGCAGTTCGGCTCTCCCGGTGCGTTCGGACCCGCGGTTCCAGGCTTCTTGGGTCCGAGCCCGTTCATCGCGCCGAGCCCCTACTTCGGTCCGGGTCCCCTCTCGGGGCCGTTGGGCGGGGCGGCCGGGTGGTCGGGGCTGCCGTCCCTCGGAATCGTGCTCGGCTCGCCGACGGCAGGGATTGCTTCGCCCGAGGCGACGCGCGCGGAGGCCGCGCGCGAGTCGGACCTCGATCAGCAGATCGGGGCGCTCCCCCCGCCGCCGCCCGAAGCGGAAGCCGATCACTCGCAGTCGCCCGATACCGGCGAGGACGACAGCGGCTGGTCGCCGCTCTGATCGCCGCTCATTGACTCCGGGCCTGCGCGCGATCGCGCAGGAACTCCTCGTGCGTCACGACGCCGTCGTGGTCGGGGTCGAAGCGATCGAAGCTCGCCGCGTGCACATAGGCGCTGGCCATTTGACATAACGACCCCTCTCGGACATTTGTATCCCCGCTTGAATGTCCTATCCGCGACCATCGGAAGGGTCGCGCCGGTCGCGAAATCGGGCGTCAATGAAATCGTGAGCTGCTCCGTACTGTCGATGCGAACCCAGAGATCAACATTGTTCTTTGCGTTGAACTTCGTTGTGTCGAAATTGCCGCAGACCTGGGTCCCGCTCGTTTCGACCTTAAAGACCTCTCCTAAGGCGAGCGAACGGTGAGACGGGAGCAGAAGACCCACGACGAGCACAAGCCAGAGAGAGATCCTATTCATAATCCATCCTTGATCCGGTTGAGTATCAGCACCTGCTTCGCCTTCCCGGCCGAGCAGCGCAAGTGCTTGCGCACCACCAACGCGATCGAGCGACTCAACGAGGAGTTCCGACGGCGCGTGAAGACGCAGGGCTCGCTGCCGACCGAGGAAGCCGCGATGGTGCTGCTCTACGGCCTCGTGGCCAGCGGGCAGATCAAACTGCGCAAGATCGATGCACCGCATCTCGTGCGTGTCGCGCTCGCAAGCCCGATCGCTCAGAGAAGGGCGGCCTGAGGGAGCCACGTGCTATTCGAACGAACCTCTTCCGGAAGAAGCGTTAGATCGCATTTCCACCAGAATCGGACACGACCCAGTCCCTGACCTGTTCCCGAAGACACGTAGAATGTTCCCGCCCTGATCGAAAAGTGCCGAACGGGCTGGACGAGCCCGATGGCGCGGAACCCGCAGCGCGCCGCACAGGGCGGCATGGGATGGCACCGGAAATCCCTTGGCGTCTCTACGAGCTTGAGGGCGCACTCCCTCGGAGACGCCACGCCCGCTTCTTTGCCTTGTGCGCCCCGAACAGCGACGCCAGGCCGGCGAGGAGGAGGAGATCCGAAGAAGGCTCCGGAATTGCGATGGTGTGGTAGGCGCCAGCCGCGATCGCTTCGGCGGCGCCGCTCGTACCGTCCACCGAGCCGGGTGGGGTCGACTGGCCAGCGTCGTTTCTTCCCCAACAGACGACGGCGCTCGTTCCCGCGCGGATCGCGCAGCTGTGATTGACCCCGGCCGCAATCGCCGTGGCGGTTCCGCTCGTTCCATTCACCGAGTCGGGCGGTGTCGATTGGCCTTCGACTGCCTCGCCCCAGCAAACGACTGCGCCGCTGACTGCCTGGATCGCGCAGGTGTGATTCAAACCAGCCGCGATCGCGCGGGCGCCGTTCGTACCGATCACCGAAGGGGGCGGCGTCGCCTGGTGCGCGAAGTCGGCACCCCAACAGACGACGGCGCCCGTCCCCGCCCGGATCGCGCAACTGTGAGAGTCGCCGGCCGCGACCGCCGTGGCGGTTCCGCTGGTCCCGTTGACGGAATCGGGCGGCGTCGATTGGTGGTTGGAGGTGTCGTCGCCCCAACAGACGACGGCGCCGGTGCCGGTGCCGGCCTGAATCGCACAGGTGTGCCGACCGCCGGCTGCGATCGCCTGGGCGCCGTTCGCACCGATCACCGAAGGGGGCGGCGTCGATTGGCCGTAGGAGTCGTCGCCCCAGCAAATGACTGGGCCGCTGACTGCCTGGCCGCTGACCGCCTGGATCGCGCACGTGTGATTGCCGCCAGCACCGGCCGCGATCGCGCTGGCGGTTCCGTTCGTTCCATTCACCGAGTCTGGCGGCGTTGCCTGGCCGGTGGAGTCGTCGCCCCAGCAGACAACAGCGCCCGTCTCGGCCTTGATCGCACAGCTGTGGTTGTAACCACCCGCGATGGCGAAGACATTCCTCCCGCTCATCGAGTCCGGGGGAGTCGCCTGGCCTCTCGAGTTCGAGCCCCAACAGACGATGGCGCGCGTTCCCGCCCGGATCGCGCAGGTGTGATCGTTCCCCGGCGCGATCGCGATAGCGGTGCCGCGCGCTCCGTTCACCGAGTTGGGCGGCGTCGCCTGGCCGGAGGTGTTGTAGCCCCAACAGACGACCCGGCCCGTTCCCGCCTGGATCGCGCAGGTGTGGTAGAGACTCGCCGCGACCGCCGTGGCGGTTCCGCTGGTCCCGTTCACGGAATCGGGCGGCGTCGCCTGACCGAAGTTGTTGTTGCCCCAACAGACGACGTGGCCTGTGGCGGCCTGAATCGCACAGGTCTGCAAGCCGGCTGCGATCGCGGTGGCGGTACCTCCCGTGCCGTTCACCGACGACGGGGGCGTAATATCTATGTTGATGATGCCGATGGCGCCCCAGCAGATGACGGCGCCGCTGCCCGCACGGATCGCGCAGGTATGGTAGAACCCGCCCGCGATCGCGGTCGCTGTTCCGTTAGTCCCGTTTACTGAAGCGGGCGGCGTCGATTGGCCGTAGGAGTCGTCGCCCCAACAGACGACGGCGCCGGTGCCGGCCTGGATCGCACAGCTGTGATTGAATCCTGCCGCGATCGCGGTGGCGGTTCCGCTGGTCCCGTTCACCGAAGGCGGTGACTGTACGTCGCCAGAGATGCCATAGCCCAAGACTCCCCAGCAGACCACGGCGCCGGTACCGGCCTGGATCGCACATCGGTGGGTTCCGCTCTCCGCAAGCGCCGTGGCCGTGCCACTCGTGCCATCGACCGCGGCGGGGGGCGCGAGCTCCACGCCGTTGTATCCGCCCCAGCAGCCGACCGCGCCGGTGTCGGCCTGGATCGCACAGCCCTCGCCGTCGCCAGCCGCGATCGCTCGCGCGCCGGCGCTCGTCCCAGTCACCGATCCCGGTGGGGTCGACTGGCCGAAGCTATTTTGGCCCCACGCGACCACCGGGGCTTCGGCGCTCGCTCCACTCGCGAAGAGCAATGCCAACAGAACCCAAGCGCACGCCCTGCGACGCATTTAACCACCCCCTCCGGCCAGTTGTGCGAACGGCCGTCTGGGTTGGTTGCGTCACGCCCGCTCGCAGCGTTCCCAACCCCGTCTTCTCATGTTATGCCTAGACTTCCCGCTACGGGGGTCGGATCTTCCGAAAATCCAGCTCAACTACCTATGCTCGGTTGTGCGATGCTCAGCTCCGCGCGACCTAGCGCGCGTGCGCCTCTAGCCGCGCCAGCCGCATCGTGAGCGCAGCAATCTCCTGTTGTTGCGCCTGGATCACGTGCTCCATCGAGCGCTGCTGTTCCTGCGCCGCGGCTCGCTGCTTCTGAAGCTCGTTCAAGAGCAGCGACGGAAAAACATGATACTTCACGGAGTCAGGCTTGCCATCGGCGTCGGACGCCACCAGCTCGGGGGCCACCTCGGCTACCTCTTCCGCGATGAGCCCGTACTGCTGTGTCTTCGCCTCCTCGGCACCCACCACGTCTTCGCGATAGTGAAAGGTCACAGGGCGAAGCTTCATCAGCACGTCGCTCGCCTCGCCCATGTCGTGCACGTCCTGCTTGAAGCGCGCGGACGAGGTGGTCGTGCCGAGCACACCGTTCGCGTCGACGAGTACTGTGATGCCGCCGGGCACCGTCGTGCCGCGGATGCCGGCGATCGTCGTCTTCGTTTGTGTGCCAGCGGTCCCGATCTTGATCTGCCCGCTCTCGGCCGCCACGCTCGTGTTGGCGAGGTAGATGTTGTCGTTGCCGGTGGTCTGGAACCGGCCCGCGTAGACGCCGATCGCAATGTTGCGGGCTCCGGAGGTAGTCGAGTAGAGGGCAGCGGAGCCCAAGGCGGTGTTGTTATCACCGGTAGTGTTCCTGGGAAGGGTATGGGATCCGAAGGCCGTGTTGGGTGAAGTCATAGTCTTGCTGGAAAAAGGGAGGGGGATGCAACCTCACGTGTGAGCAAACACGAAAGCCGAGGCGGCGACGCGCCGGACTCGGTGAGGAGGCATCCCCGTGTCGAGCAGAGTACCGGCGTCGGAGCGAACG
>DATJZY010000127.1 GCA_035577985.1 Candidatus Eisenbacteria bacterium | reverse complement strand
CGAGCTCGGCGCGGCCCCGACCGCAGCGCTGGCAGACGTGCACTCGCGCGAGCTCCAGCCGCTTCACACTGCCCTCGTAGCCGCCGCGAGGGGGGCGGTCAACGGGCGGCAGGTCCGTTGACGCTGTCGACGCGCCTACGCCATGGCTCGACGCTCGACATCGCCACCGCGAACAACGGCAGCGACGATGCGTCGTTCGTGCCGAACACTTCGCCGGTGTGTGGGGACAGCACGGCGTCGGGCGGCGAGGGCTGCGATCCGCCCGGTACCACCTGTGCGTTGGGTTGCGCGAGCGGCACCTGCAGCGTGACCTGTCGCTGCCAGTAGCAACGAGACACTGATCGCAAGATGCGGCGCGCGTGGGCCGGCGGCTCACGCGCCCCGCTCGCGCCCATCGCTCCCCACGACGCGTTTGACAGCCGCGCACGTGGGGTCTAGGTGCGCGTGGGTCGCATGAGAGATGGTCGATCCTCGCACGGCCTGCGCCGCGTCGGAGCGGCGGTCGGCATCTGGGCGCTGGTCGCTCAACTCGCGCTTCCTCCGCTTCATGCGTGGATCGTAGCCCGGGGGAACGAGCTTTCGACGGCCCCCGTGTCCGCCGGTAGCGGGGCCAACTTCCTACTCGGCGCGAAGACGGCGCAGGTGCCGCTCCACGACGGATCGGACTGCCCGGTGTGCCGGAGCTTGCTCCAGGCCCGCCACTTCCTCGCGCCGCCGGCTCCAGGATCGGCCGCGACGCCGTGGCTTCAGCCGCGCATCGCGAACCCGACGGCGGCGGTTACATCCGCCGCCATCGCGCGCCTGGCGTCGCCGCGCGCTCCTCCTCGTCGCGCCTAACAGCGCGCGTCCACCACTTCCACGTCCGAGTGCCACATGGCCCTCCGTGACGGGGAAGGCCTTTCATGGTGTTCAACGAGGAGGTTTCTCATGCTCGACGTTCGGGTCGTGTCCAGCGTCTTTCGGCGCTGGCGGTTGCCCGCGCTGGTGACTGGCATCACGCTGGTCGGCGGCGCCGCTGCAGTGCGCTCGACCGTCGAGCGCCTCCACCATCGGGCCGGCGAGGTACGTCGCCTCCGCGCGCGGCTAGCCGATCGGCAGCGCGAGATCGATCGCCAGCGTCAGGAGCTGGCGGTGATCGCCGCCGCCGTCGACGACCTGGTGCCCTCGACCCTTGCTCTCGGAAGCCACGCGACCCCGGCGCAGCAGGCGGGGGAACCGGCGGAGAGCCGCGCGGCACAGCCCCGGCTGGTGGCCGTACCCGCTCCGCGCGTCGACGACGCGACGCCACCGGGGACGATGCGAACGATCGCGACGCTCGCATGGGAGGAAGAGCAGATCGCCAGGTCGGGCGCCTCCTTGGTCGGCTTGATCGACCTCGCCAGCAAGTGGGCTCGCGAAGCGCGCGCCGTGCCGACTCTGTGGCCGGTGCGAGGGCGCGTCAGCTCGCCGTTCGGGTGGCGGCCATCCCCGTACGGGGGCGAACCGGAATGGCATCCTGGGATCGACATCGTCGCAGCGTACGGAACGCCGGTACGCGCGACGGCCGATGGCGAGGTCGTGTTTGCCGGTCCAGACGGCAGCTATGGCGCATCGGTCGTCCTCGATCACGGCGCCGCCACGACCCGCTACGCGCATCTGTCGGCGATCTGGGTGCGTCCGGGTCAGAGCGTGCGTCGCGGCGATCGGCTGGGCGCGCTCGGCGGTACCGGCCGCGTCACCGCGCCGCACCTCCACTACGAGGTGCGCGTCGGCAACGAGCCGCTCGATCCGGAATGCCTTCTGGAGGATCGCTGCGGCCCGCCCCAGGAAGCGCTCAGGCGTCGCGGCGCGGTGACCTCGATCGCCAGCAGATCGGTCCCTAACCCATGGTGAACCCGCTCGTCTTCGTCGCGGTCGCCGCTGCCGGCGACGTCGCCGGATCGCTCGTGGTGACGCGAGCACACCACGGCGGCCAGGCGCCGCTGCGCTATTTCGTCGCAGCGGGTGCCGGGTTCATGCTGGCCGCGGCCTTCGTGCGCATGCTGCCCGAGAGCACGCACGTGCCGCACGCCTTCCTGTTCGTGCTCTTGGGATACTTCGGCGTCCACCTCTTCGAGCACACGGTCGCTCCACACTTCCACTACGGCGAGGAGACCCATACCGAAGCGCTGCTGCGGCCGTCGGCCGGCGTGCTCGCCGTCCTGGGGCTTGGCGTCCACACGCTCTTCGACGGGGTCGCGATCGCGGCTGGGTTCATGGTGGGTCCGGCGCTCGGCGTCCTGCTCTTCGTCGCGGTACTCCTCCACAAGGTGCCCGAGGGCTTCACCGTCGCCTCGATCGTCCTGGCGACCGGGCACTCGCGGCGGGCCGCAATCCTCGCCGGTACGGCGCTCGGGTTGTTGACCCTGATCGGCGCCGTGGGAACAACGCTCTTCGCGGGCAGATACGTCGGCTACGCCCTGGCCCTCTCGGCGGGCGTCACGATCTACGTGGCCGCGTCCGATCTCATCCCCGAGGTGAATCGCGAAGGCGGCCCCGCACTCGCGTGGACCGTATTCGGTGGGCTCCTTCTCTTCACGGGCGCCGACTGGGTGATGTCGAGCTTCGGACTGGAGTGACGCTCTCGTGTTCGTGATCAGCCTGCTCACGGCCGTCATTACGCAAACGTTCTGGGTGCTCTACGAGGGCGCATTCTTCATCCTGGCAGGCTTCGCGATCGCGGGCGTGATCCACGTCCTCCTCGATCCCGACCGGATCGTTCGTTACCTGGGCGAGCGGAGTCTGCGCTCCGCCGCCATTGCGGCCCTCCTCGGGGCTCCCATTCCACTCTGCTCCTGTGGGGTGCTGCCCACGGCGGTATCCCTGCGGCGCAAGGGGGCGAGCCGCGAGTCGACCCTCGCCTTCCTCATCTCCACCCCCGAAACAGGCGTCGACTCGGTCGCCATGACGCTCGCCTATTTCGGGCCGCTCCTCGCAGTCGTGCGGCCGCTGGCGGCGATCGCGACGGCGCTCGTGGCAGCGGCCCTGTCGCTGCGCCGGTCGCGCCCCGGGGACGAGCCGCCGATGGAATCGGCGGCGCCTCCCGAACCAGAGGTCGATCACCACCACGCCGCCGCCGGCGCGGCTGCTCCGCAGACGGAGCCGACACATCGCGGCGATCACGCCGTCCTCGCAGGGTCTTCACGCGCCGCGCACGCCGAGGCACTGGGGCGCCACGCGATGCGCTACGCGTTCGTCGACCTCTTCGACGAGTTGAGCTTCTGGTTGGCTCTGGCCATCGTCATGACCGGGGTGCTGTCGGCCCTGCTGCCCTCCGACTTCTTCGCGCGCGTGTTCCCGTCGTCGTTCGCCGCGATGATCGCCATGGTGATCCTCGGGATCCCGCTCTACGTTTGCGCGAGCGCGTCCACCCCGCTCGCCGCGCTCTTCGTCTCCAAGGGCGCATCCGCCGGCGCGGCCCTCGTCTTCCTACTCGTCGGGCCGGCGACCAACGCCGCCACGATCGCGACCATCACGCGGCTCTTCGGGCGCTCCTTCCTGCGCGTCTATCTCGGCGCGATCATCGGCGTCGCGATCGCGGCCGGCTTGCTGCTCGACCTCGTCGTCCCCGGGCTCGGGAGCGGCGTGCGAATCGGCGCGCCCGGAAGCGTGGAGTATCTCGGCATCCCGAAGCTCGTCGCGGCGTTCGCGCTCGTTTGGCTCCTGTTCGAGTCGCTCGGCCGGACGGGATTGCGACCCGGGCTCACCGAGCTCGCCGACAATGGGCGTGCGGCCGTCGGCTGGCTCCGACGGATGCGACTGCGGACCCTGGTCGCGAGCCGCCCCGTTCAAGCGCTCGCGCTGCTCTGGATCCTGGTGACGCTCGCGGGCGGCTTCTGGCGCGTGCCGGTCGGCGAGCGCGCGATCATCGAGCGGTTCGGCGCGCTCGCGGGAGCGCCGCGCGAGCCAGGCCTCGCGTTCGCCGCGCCCCTCATCGACCGGCTCGAGCTGGTACGTGTCGACGAGGTACGCGAGCAACCCGTCGGGTATCGCACGCTGCGCGGCACGCTCGCACGCGAGTCCCTGCTCGACCAATCCCTCTACGTCACCGCCGACGAGAACGTGATCGACCTCCACGCCGAGGCCCAGTACCGGATCTCGGACCCGGTGCGCTTCCGCCTGGGCGTCGAAGCGCCGGCCGAGGTGCTCTTCGGCCTCGTCCGGGCACGGCTCGTCGAGGCGATGGCGAGCCGTCCGATCGACTTCGTCTACACCAACGATCGCGCGGAGGTCGAGAACTGGCTCCTGGAACGCGTCCGGCACGACGTGGAGGAAGCCGCGCTCGGCATCGACGTCCTCGCCGTGCGCCTGCTCGACGTTCACGCCCCCGCGTCCGTGCACGACGCCTTTCGCGACGTGGCGAGCGCACACGAGGACCGGCTGACGACGATCCACCAGGCGAACGAATACGCCGCGGGCGTGGGCGCGGTCGCCCGCGGCGAGGCGGCGCGCCTCGTCGCGGAAGCCGAAGGCCAGGCGAGTCAGCGTCTCGCGGACGCCGCCGGTGCCGCGTCGGCATTCACTGCGCTCGCCGCAGAGCACAAACGCGCGCCGCGTCTGACGGAGGACCGGCTCTACCTCGAGGCGGCCGAGCGGGTTTTGCCCGGCGCGCGCAAGATCATCCGCCCGACGGCCGGAACGGCCAAGGGGTACGAGCTCTGGCTGCGGGGCAACGGCGCGCCGATCGTGTTCCCTCCGTCTCCGGCCGCTGCGAAGTCAGGCGCCACGCCACCGCCCCCGTCCTTGGAAGGAGACTCCGAATGAGATCCCGCATGTTGACCGCGACGCTGGCCGTGCTGGTCGCACTGGCGGCGTTCGGCTCTGCCTTCGTCGTCGAAACGACGGAGTACGCCGTCGTGACGCGGTTCGGGCGTCCGACGCGGACCTACACGACGCCCGGCCTGCACTTCCGGGTGCCGCTCGTCGACCAGATCGTCCGGATGGACGCCCGCCTCCTCATGACCGAACCGCCCATGGCCGAGTACCTGACGCTCGACAAGAAGAACGTGGTCGCGCGCATCTTCCTCACGTGGCGCGTCGGCGATCCGCTGCGCTACCTGCAGACGGTGCAGCTCCGCGATGCCGCGGAAGCACGGCTCGCCGCGGTCACCAGCTCCGAGATCGGTGCCGCCTTCGGCTCGGTGCCGTTCGAAACGTTGGTGTCGACGGATGCCGACAAGATGCGTCTGGGCGCGATCGTCGACCAGATCGAGCAGCGCGTCCGCGACACCGCCGCGCGCGAGTACGGCGTCGACCTCGTGTCCCTGCGCGTCGAGCGCCTCGCGTTCCCGCAGCAGAACGAGGCGAGCGTGTACCAGCGCATGCGGGCCGAGCGCCAGCGCATCGCCAAGCAGTTCCGGTCCGAGGGCGAAGAGCAGGCGCTCAAGATCCGAGCGGAAGCCGACCGCGAACGGGCCCGACTCCTCGCCGAGGCCGATCGCAAGGCGGCGGAGATCCGCGGCCAGGCCGAAGCCGAGGCGGCGCGCATCTACGCCGACGCCCTCGGGGCGGACCCGGACTTCTACCGGTTCGTCCGCACGCTCGAGGCGTACGACAAGATCGTCGACAAGGATACGACCGTCATCCTGCCGGCCGACTCGCCGCTCATGAAGGGCCTCCTCGGCGCACCGGGCGCCGGAGCGACGCGGTGAGGAGCCGCATGACGAAGCTTCTCGCGACGCTCGGCGCACCGCGAGCGCGTGCGATCGTCGCCGTGGCAGGCGTGCTCGCATATCTCGCGAGCGGCTTCTACACCGTGCCCGCGACGAGTCTCGCGGTGACGCGGCTGTTCGGCGCGACCGTCGACGCCGCGGTACCGCCGGGCGTTCACTGGTGGTGGCCGCGTCCGATCGGACAGGTGGATCGGGCCGAGGTGACGCGCGCGTTCACGATGCCGGTCGGCTACCTCGCGATCGAGGACGCCCGCGGCATGCAGCCGGATCCTTCCATAGCGAGCTGGCTCACGGGCGACACGAACATCCTCCAGCTCCGTGCCAAGGTGAACTACCGGATCGCGGACCCGGCGAAGTACCTGTTCGGGAGCGAGCAGCCCGCGCAGGTCCTGCGCTACGTCGCCGGCTCCGCCTTCACCGAGGCGGCGAGCTCGCTCTCGGTCGACGACCTCCTCACCTCCGGTCGCCTGGCGCTCCTCGAGCGCGTGCGTGCGCAGACGCAGCTCTTGCTCGATCGGTGGGACGTCGGGCTCCAAGTGCTCGCGGTGAACCTCGAGTCGGTCGGGCCGCCAGCGGTCGTCATGGCCGCATTCCAAGATGTCCAGAACGCACGAGCCGACCGCGAACGGCTCGTGTCGGAGGCGGAGACCTATGCGAACGGCCTCGTGCCCGTTGCTCGCGGCGAGGCGGAGCGGAAGGCCAACGAGGCGCTCACCTTTCAAAACCAGCGCGTGAGCCGTGCCCACGGCGACGCCGAGCGGTTTGCCAAGCTCGCCGCGGAGCACCGGCGCGCGCCGGACCTACTCGAGCGACGTCTCTACCTCGAGACCGCGGAGCGCGTTCTTCCGCGCGTCCGGCGCTACGTGCTGGACCCGGGCGGTGACGGTGCGCTGCCCATCCGCATCATCGAATGAGTCGACGGGCTGCTGGGCATCGTCGGCGTCTCGTGGCCGCACGCGACATTCGCAGGCCAGGTCAGCTCCCGGCGAAACGTGATGAGCGTCTGCACGCTCGGCACGATGATCGCCGCGGCGATGACGAGCGCGAGGATCGGATCGAACACGGCATGGCCCGTGAGGAGCGTCAGCGTCCCCGCGAGCACCGGCGCAAGGGACACCAGGGTATCCCCGAGATTGTGGACATAGGCGAGTCGGATCGCGGGGTCCTCGCGACTGGCGTCGCGGAGGGCGCGCGCCACGCCCCAATTTCCCGCGGCCGCGACGAGACCGACGACGACGGGAAGAACGGCGAAGAACGGGGGCGGCTGGCCGAGGCGTTCGACCGCCTGCCAGACCAGGAACCCGCTGATGCCGAGCAGCCCGACGGAGTTGAAGAGATTGGCGAGCCGCAGCGCATTGCCGGAGAGTCCGGCCGGCAGCGTGTATGCGACGACGAGCATCGCCAGCGCCACTTCGTCGGAGACGTTGTGCACGCCGTCCATGATGAGACTGAGGCTGTTGCCGCCGACTCCGGCGGCCAACTCCGGGACGAGAACGGCCGTGTTCAATGCAAGCGCGAGAACGAGCGGTGGTCGGCGATGCGCCATCGTGGCCGCGGCCATCTCTACCAGTTCGTCGACCGTCGTGGGACAGGCATCGACGCCGGTCGACCCGGCCGGGCTCGCTCCTGAATGACGCTCGCCGAGCCACCGCCCCCGCCGGCGAAGACCACGATGCTGGTCGGCCTCTGGCTCCGCTCGCTCGCCGACGGCCTGGATGCGGCCCTGCTGGCGCTCCTCGGATTCATCCTCGTGCTGCCGTTCCGGGAGGAGATCTATCGGCTCGGAGACCGCGGGTGGTGGCTCGGCGCCCCGATCGCCTACCTCTACGCGGGTCTCCTGCACACGAGGTTGAATCGCGGCCAGAGTGTCGCCAAATGGCTGCTCGGCATCCAGGTCGTGAGACGCGACGGGACCTTCATGTCGTTGCCACAGTCGCTCCTCCGGTATTCGATCATCAACTTTCTCTTCTTCGAGAGTCTGCTGGTCGGGGGCCTCCATGCGACCTTTCCCGCGCTCGACACCTTGCCCCTGAACGTCGCCGTGCTGGTCGTCGGTGTCTTCGTCTTCTGCGGCGTCGTCTTCCTCGTGCCGCTCCATCCCCTGAAGCAGGGCCTCCACGACCTGCTCGTCGATACCGTCGTGGTCCGCCGCGGCCGCTTCGACGGTGACGTCGTCGCCGCCCTCTGGAACCGACGCCGAGCGAGACGCGCGTGGGCCCTCGCGATCGGCGTCTTCCTCCTGATCGTCGTGCTGGGCGCCGTGCCGGTCGCACGGCTGTCCTCGGCGCTCGACTCGCCGTCGGCGACGACGGCGGCCTGGCAACGTGCCATCGAATCCGGAACCGCTCTCGAGCGGGTCTACGTCGGCAGTCTGTCGCTCGAGGAGGCCGGACACGGCGTCGACCGACAGCTCGTCGTGGCCGGGTTCCTGGCTTCGCCGCGGTTCGAGAACGCGTCCGATCTCGAGGCGCAGGCCCGGAGGGCCGCCGAGATTCTGGCCTCGCGGGTCTCCGACCGCGCGTTCAGCGCGGTGACCGTGAACGTCGTCACCGGCTTCAACGTCGGGATCGCGCAGCGACACTGGTCACGCCAGTTCCACTTCCCCATCGACACGCTCGAACCGTCGTCGACCGGTGCCCCGTGAGCGCCCGCGGGCGAACGCTACTGTGGCCCTCCGTCGTCCTCCTGCTCACGGGGACGGCCGTGTGCTCACTCGCAAAGACCTCCCGTCCACCCAGGACGAAAGGCCCGCCGCCCCGCCCGGCACACGAGACCAGGTATCCGGGATTCGGATCCAGGACCACGGGTGGCGACGGACGTCCCATGCTCGTCGTACGAACGCTCGCCGATTCGGGTCCAGGATCGCTGCGCGCCGCGCTCGCCAAGGCTGCGCGAGGGGGCGGGATCATCCGCTTCTCGATCGCTGGCGGCATCAAGCTCGACTCGGGGCTCGATGCGCCCGGGCACACGACCATCGACGGATCGTCCGCGCCGCCGCCGGGCATCACGCTCTGGGGCGAGCACGCGGGGGCTGGCGGCACGGGCGTCGTCAACATCGCGGACGCCGACGTCGTCATCCGCGGGCTGCGCATCCGCAACGGCATGAATGACGGGGTCCACATCGCGCCGCGGAACGGCCACGCGGTCGCGAACGTCGTCGTGGACCATTGCTCGATCACGAACAATGCCGACGGGGGCATCGACCTCACCGGCTCCAAGGGCATCCCCGTCTCCAACGTCACGATCATCGGCAACTACTTCGCGGGAAACGGCGGAGCGTGCCCGAAGGGGTGGTGCGGCGGGGCGAGCCTGATGGCGTACGGCGCCGATCGGGTGAGCTACTACTACAACGTGTGGGACAAGAGCCTCAGGCGGACGCCGAGTGTCACCGGAGCGGGCCGTGTCGCCGACGTCCGCTACAACGTCGTCCGTTCGCCCGAGCAGGGCGGCATCCAGATTCGCGACGGCGCCAGGGCCAACGTCGTCGGCAACACGCTCGACGGCCCCAAGGCGACGATTGCCGTCAAGCTGTGGGGCGGTCACGCGTATGTGGAAGGCAACCCCAGCGATCTCGGCGCCCGCGGCGATATTGCCCGTCCGCTGCCGGCTCCGAACGTCCCCGCCTCGAAAACCGCGGCGGAGGTGATGGCCGGCGCGGGCGCGTCGCGGCCCGATGCCGTCGACTCCTACTACCGGGACACGGCAACGACCTTCGCTCAGGTGCAGGAGAAGGACTTCCCGCACTGAAGCGGGAAGCCCGCGGCCATGAACGCCCTGCTCCTCTCGCTGGCGGCGCTCTGCTCGACATTCGCAGGGGGCCTGTTCGCGTTGAAGTTCCGCGACCGCCTGCACCTGATCCTCGGTTTCACGGCCGGCGTGCTGCTGGGAGTCGTCAGCTTCGACATCCTGCCAGAGCTGTTCGGTCTCGCGGCGGAGCACGCGCTCGATCCGGTCGGGCCAATGATCGCGATGGTCGTCGGGTTCCTGTTCTTTCACAGCGTCGAAAAGCTTACCGCCATTCATCACGCTCAGGAGGCGCAGTACGCCGATCACCATCATCCGCGGGTCGGGGTGTACTCGGCGCTGGCGCTGATCGGCCACAGCTTCATGGACGGCGTCGGGATCGGCCTCGGGTTCCAGGTTTCCACGGCCGTCGGTGCGATCGTCGCCTTGGCGGTGATCGCCCACGACTTCGCCGACGGGCTCAACACCGTCGGCCTCATGCTGGCGCACCGCAACACCACTCGTCGGTCGGTGCTGATGCTGGCTCTCGATGCGCTCGCACCGGTCGTCGGTGTGGCGTCGACGCTGTTCCTCGAGGTGCCGCCGGCCATTCTGACTCTGTACCTCGGGTTCTTCGCCGGCTTCCTGCTGTGCATCGGCGCCGCGGACATCCTGCCCGAGGCGCACTCCCAGCAGAGCTCGGGCCTCACGATCGTGCTGACGTGCCTTGGCGCCGCGTTCATCCTCTTCGTGACGCGGATCATGGGGTGAGGAGGTGCACGAAAGGGCAGCCGAGGCGTTGCGTGCGGGCGCTCATGCCCGCCCGATGACAGCCGACAATACTCCGGAAGTATGCACTACCGAGGAGCGTAGCTCGCTTGACAGCGTGCCAGGCGCGGTCTACCTGCCCTTCGGTTCCATGATCCTCGCGCGGCAGCGGCTGCTCCGACTCGCTGGACCGATCCTCCTGATCGGTCTGCTGCTCGTGCCGGTCGTCGCGGGTGCACACCATCACGCGGCGCACTCGGCGACACAGCCGTGCGCCACCTGCGCCGTCACGCAGCACACGCCTGCGGTGAGTGTGCCGGTCGTCTCCGTCCCTGCTTCGTCGCAGCTCGTCGTTCGCGTCGAGCTCGTCGGACTGGCGGCCCCAGTGGTGTCGGCGGTTGGCTTGCCGACCAGTCGCGGACCGCCCACGATCCTTCTCGCGCTAGAAGCGTAGCCCCACCCCGCACGTCGTCACCGACCGCCGGGGTGGTCACACGTCCCGTGGCAGCAGGAGGAGGCAGGCGATGGCAGCATGGCAGAGGGGCATCCGCACGGTGAGCGCCCTGCTCGTCGTGACCGCGATCCTCGAAGCGCGCGCCGCGTCCGCGGCCGATCAAGGCACCGTGGAGCAGCTCATGCGCGACTTCGAGGCGATGAAGCGCAGGCTCGAGAAGGTGGAGAAGCAGACCCAGGAGCAGCAGGAGGTCATCCGGCGGCAGAACGAGAAGATCCAGCAGCTGACCGGGCAGAGGGTCGCGCCACCCCGCAAGGCTGCCGCGCCCGTCGTCGCGACCGAGGCGCCGACCACCACGCGCGAGGAAGAGCTGAAGAACGAGGTCACGGAGAACATCATGCGCCGCATCCAGCCGAGCCTGGCGGCGGCCAACAAGACGTTCGCGTCACAGTTCAACCCGGCGATCGGCTTCGTCATCGACAGCGTCGCATCGTATAACGACAAGGAGGGCGGCAACTTCGAGTTCCGCTCCGGCGAGATCGGCATCTCGGCGTCGGTCGATCCGTTCGTGCGCGGCTACGGCATCTTCAACGGCACGAACGACGGCGTCGAGGTCGAGGAGGCGGCGATCGTGACGACGTCGTTACCCTACAACCTCGCGTTGAAAGGGGGACGTTTCTTCGCCGACTTCGGACGGCTGTCCAAGTTCCACGACCATGACCTGCCGTTCGTAAACCGCCCGCACGTGCTCGACGAATACGTCGACGGGGAATCGCAGGGCGACGGTATCGAGGCGAGCTGGCTCGTGCCGATCCCGCAGTACCTCACGCTGACGGCGGGGGCGTACAACAAGATCGGCGCCGAGAACGAGCGCGTCAACAACAACGTGCCGCGCAACTACTCGGAGTTCACCTACCTCGGGCGGGCGTTCACCTTCCTGTCTCTCTCGGATTCGAGCTCGATCGACTTCGGCGTGAGCGGCGGCTTCACGCCGGTGGTGAAGGAGGACCAGCGTGACACACGGATTCTCTCCGGCATCGACGTCACATATCGCTACACGCCCCTCAGCCAGGCATCCTACCGCGGTCTGGTGTGGGGCACCGAAGTGCTCATGAACTCCGAGAATCGCCCCATCGGCGGTTTCGGGGACGGCAATACGCCCCTCGTCTTTCGGCACCAGAACGCCGTCGGGCTCTATAGCTACATCGAGCCGCGTCTGACACGCCGCTTCTACCCCGGCTTCCTGTTCGAGTGGGTCCAGGACATCAACCCGGGCGTGGGCGAGACGCTCGCGTACTCGCCGTATCTCACGGTGTGGGCGTCGGAGTTCCAGCGAATTCGCCTACAATACACGCGGCTCGAGTCGCCGGGCGAGCACGCCAACGAATTTTTCCTGCAGTGGACGGTCGTTCTCGGTAGCCACGTCCACAGCTTCAAGGACCGGTGAGGAGGAATCACATGACACGTCCACTGTTCGCTCTCATCGTCGCGGCCGCGCTCGTCGTCCCAGGGCGCGTTCCGGCCGCCGACAAGCTGAAGATCGTGACCACCATCCCCGACCTAGCCGACATGACGCGCCAGGTGGGCGGCGATCGCGTCGACGTGACGAGCCTCGCGACCGGCGTCGAGGACATCCACGCCGTGCCCATGAAGCCGAGCTTCGCGGTCCTGCTGAATACGGCCGACGCCGTCGTGGTCGTGGGCCTCGAGGCCGAGCACGCGTTCATGCCGGCGCTGCTCGAGGCGTCGCGCAACCCGAAGATCCAGCGCGATCAGCCGGGCTACATCGACACCTCGGTCTATATCACACCGCTCGAGGTGCCGGGCCGCATCGACCGCTCGCTCGGCGACCAACACCCGATGGGGAACCCGCACATCAACCTCGACCCGGTGATGGGAAAGGACATGGTGCGGGCGATCGCCGACGGGCTCTCGCGCCTCGACCCCGCGAACGAGGCCACCTACAAGGCGAACCTGGCCGCCTACACTGCGAAGCTCGACGCAGCGATCGCGCGCTGGGAGAAAGAGGCCGCACCGCTTCGCGGCAAGAAGCTCGTGAGCTACCATCCAGACATGGTCTACTTCGCCGAGCGATTCGGGATGGAGCCCGTGGGCACGATCGAAATCCGCCCCGGCGTCGACCCGACTCCGGGACACATCGAGGAACTCGAGGCGCAGATGCGTCGCGAGAAGGTCGACATCGTCGTACGCGAGCTCCACTACCCCGCCACCTTGGCGGAGAGCGTGGCGCAGGCCACCGGTGCCAAGCTCGTCGAGCTGCCCGCGATGGCCGGCGGGCTTCCCGATACGAAGGATTACATCAGCTTCGTCGACCACAACGTGCGGACCATGGTGCAAGCCGTCAAAGGAGGGTGATGTCGAAGCCGATCCTGGCGCTCCATGACGTTAGTCTCGGCTACGACGGCCGCCCGGTGCTGCAACACCTGACATTCGAGGTCGAGGAGGGCGAGTTTCTCGCTCTGCTCGGCCCGAACGGGGGCGGGAAGAGCACACTCCTACGTGGCATCCTCGGACTCATGGCGCCGCTGACCGGGCGCATCGAGCACGGGCTCGACCGCAAGGCGTCGCCCCCGGGATACGTGCCCCAGCGCGACACCCTCGACCCGATCTTTCCGCTGACGGCGTCCGAGGTCGTCCTCATGGGCACGTATGCCCGGTTGGGACCGCTCCGCCCGGTCGGCCGCAGCCAGCGTCGCATCGCCGCGACCGCGATCGAGCAGGTAGGTCTCACGAGCATCGCGGATGCGCCTTTCTGGGCGCTCTCCGGCGGCCAGAAGCAGCGCGTGCTGATCGCGCGCGCGCTCGCGGCCGAGCCGCGCGTGCTCCTGCTCGACGAGCCGACGGCCGGCGTCGATCCGGGCGCGGCCGCGGCCATCATGGAGGTGATCTCGCGCCTCAATCGCGAGCAGGCGATGACGGTGATCCTCGTCACGCACCAGCTCCGCCAGGCCCGCCCCCTCGTCCGTTCCGTCATCTGGGTGGAGGACGGAACGGCCAGGAAGGGGCCCACGGCAACCATGCTGTCGCCCGAGCGCATCGCCGAAGTCTTCGGCGCCGGCGTCGGATGAGCACCTTCGTCCAGATCCTTCGGCCCGACTTCCTGTTGCGGGATGCGCTGATCGGGAGCGTCGTCGTCGGCCTCGTTTGCCCGCTGGTCGGCGCCTATTTCGTCCTGCGGAGGATGATCTTCCTCGGCGTGGCGCTACCGCAGCTCTCGGCGGCGGGCATCGCGTTCGCGTTCCTCGTCTACGGGATGACGTTCGGGCAACACGAGCACGGCGCCATGGGCGAGCGAGCGCTCGCCATGATCGGGTCCTTCGCCTTCACGCTGGGAGGGCTGATCGCGCTGGCGGCACTCGAGCGCCGAGGGCGGGAGACCATCGACGGCCGGATCGGTCTCACCTACGCGATCGCTACCGCGCTCACGATCCTCTTCCTGGCCAGCGATCCCTACGGCGAGGCCCAGATGGTGAACCTGCTGAAGGGCGACTTCCTGGCCACCACTGCCACGAGCCTCCGCGGCGTCGCCATGGTGCTGGCCGCCGTGGTGGTCGTGCTACTGGCGTTTCGGAAGGAGCTGCTCCTGGTCTCCTTCGATCGCGAGCTGGCGCTCGTGTTCGGGAAGCGCGTCTGGGTGTGGGACGGCCTCCTCTATCTCGTGATGGGCGTCACCATATCGCTCGGCGTCACCACGGCCGGACCGATCGTCGCCTTCGGCTTCCTCGTCGTGCCGCCCCTGACGGCGCGGCTCGTGACGCGGCACATGCTGACGTTCTCGCTCGCCGCCTCGGCGTTCGGGGGGTTCTCCGCGTTCGCCGGGTTCTATCTCGCATATCTGGCCGATCTCCCGCTCGGCCCGACGCAGGTGGCCTTCGCCGTGCTCCTGCTGGCTGTGGTCGCGTCCGCGACGACGCTGCGTCGGGCGGCCCTGCGATGGAGCGCCGCGTGACCGCCGTCCTCTGGGCCTGCTTCGTCGTCTCGGGCGCGGCGGCGCTCGCGCTCGAGATGCTGTGGATGCGCTCGGCGTCCCTCGTCTTCGGCGGCACCGCGGCGACGGCCGCGAGCGTCCTCGCGTGCTACTTCGTGGGCCTCGCAGCCGGTGCGCTCCTTGCCAGCCGCGGCAGCGCGCGGCCGGTGCGCCGCTACGGCGCGCTCGAGCTCGGCGCGGCGGCCGGCGCCGCGTGGTCGGTCGTCGCGTTCGCCCTCCTCGGAGGCGAGGATGCGCAGGCCGCGCTAGCCGGAGCGGGCCCGCTCGCACAGCTCGGGGCCGCCGCGTGCGCGATCCTTCCGGCGACGATGTGTCTCGGCGCCACGCTTCCGACCCTCGGCCACGCGCTCGCGCGCGACGCGGTCGGGCGGCGCGGTGGCCTTCTCTACGCCCTCAATACCCTCGGGGCCGCGGCGGGCGCGGCCGCGGCGGGCTTCGGGCTTCCGGCGTTCGTCGGCGTGCGGGCGAGCTATGCGATCGCGATCCTTTGCGGCGCCGGCGCGGGCGCGGCGGCCCTCGTCGTCGGCGACCGGACGACCCGGTGCGCACCTGACGCGCGACCGCCCGCGCGGGACCCGCTGCCCGCGCGCCTCGTCCTGGTCGCGGCCGCGACCGGAGCGCTCGGCCTCGGTCTCGAAGTGCTGTGGACGCGCATCTTCGCGCAGGTGCTCCACAACTCGGTGTACTCCTTCACCACCGTCGCGCTCGTCTTCCTCGTCGCCATCGCCGCCGGCGCGGCGCTGGCGGGACTGCTCCTCGCCCGCGTTCCGGCAGAGCGCATCGCGGCGACGGCGCTCGTCGTCGCCGGCGTGGGCACCGTCGGCGGCTACTGGCTCTTCGTGTGGCTCACCGATGGCCTCGCATACGTCGGCATGAAGGCAGGCCTCGCGGAGTACGTCGGCCGCATCGTCGCGTTGGCCGCCGCGACCGCAGGCCCGGCGGCGCTGGCTGGCGCCGCGGTCCTCCCGGCGCTGTGGGAGGAATTCGGCATCACCAGGGGACCGGCGCGGCCGATGGGTCTCCTCACCGCCGCGAGCTGTCTCGGCGGCGCAGCCGGGGCGCTCGTCGCGGGCTTCGTCGTCGTGCCGGCGCTCGGTGTACGCGGTGGCCTCCTGCTCGCCGCGGTCGGCTACGTCGTGCTCGCCGACGTCGCGTCGCCGGCGCGCGGGACCTGGCGGCTCCTCGCCTACGCCGGTCTCCTCGCCGTCATCGTCGCCGATCCGCTCCGCGCCCCGCTGACGCACCTGCGGAATTCCGTCGAGACGATTCGCGCCACGCTCGAAGGTCCGTCGGGTATCGCCACGGTCGTCGACAGCGGCGTCGACACGCAGCTCCGCCTCGACAGCTTCTACACGCTCGGCGGCAGCGCCTCGGCCGCCAACGAGCGACGCCAGGGGCTCGTCCCGCTGCTCCTGCATCCCGATCCGCACCGCGTCGCCTTCATCGGCCTTGCGACCGGCATCACCGCGAGCGCGGCGCCGGCGCTGGGCGTCCGCGAGACGACCGTGATCGAGGTCGTCCCCGAGGTGGCGACGCTCGCGCGCACGCACTTCGGCGTCTGGAACGACGGGCTGCTCGAGCGCGACGGCGTGCGCCTCGTCGTCGGCGACGGGCGTCGCCATCTCGCCGCGAGCGACGAGCGCTTCGACGTCGTCGTCTCCGACCTCTTCATACCCTGGCACGCCGGCGCGGGCAGCCTCTACGCCCGCGAGATGTACGAGACGGCCGCGCGCCGGCTTGCGCCGGGCGGGCTCTTCTGCCAGTGGCTGCCGCTCTATCAGTTGACGCGCGAGGAGCTCGACGTGATCGCGCGTACCTTCCTCGCCGTCTTCCCCCACGTGACGCTGTGGCGGGACGACTTCTACGCGGACCGGCCCGTCGTCGCGCTCGTCGGCCTGCTCGAGCCGCGCACGCTCGATCTGGAGCAGGTGGGCGAGCGTATCGCGGCGCTGCCCGAGGCCGCGCGGGACACCGTCGTCCAGTCGCCGCGCGGGCTCGCCATGCTGTATGCCGGCGACCTCACGGCCGCGGCCGACCTCTTCACCGCCGCACCGCTCAACACCGACGACCGGCCGGTGATCGAGTTCCTGGCGCCGCGTCTCACACGCATGTCGAGCGCCGGCGACAAGGACTGGTTCACGGGCGAGGCGCTGGAAGCCTTCTATGCATCGCTGGCCGACCAACCGCCCGCGCTGCTGCCCCCAACCGACGACACCGGGCGCGGGCGCCGCGCGGGCCTCGCGCTCTTCCGCTACGCGCTCGCGAGCGCGCGCCACGACGACCAGGCGGCGGCACGCCATCAGGCGGACGTGCAGCGCCTCGTGCCCGAGGTGGTGGCGGCGGCCGACCGCTCGCCGGCGGTCGACCCTGATGACGCGTTCGCGCGCCTCCGCCGCGAGGAGTCCCAGCTTCGGCGCCAGGTGAGCGAGATGGAGCGGCGCCTCGCCGATCTCGCGGGAGGTGACGAATGATGTCCCGTGCGCTGACGTACCTGCTGCCGGCGCTGCTCCTCGCATGCGCGGCGCCCACGCCGGATCCCCCTCCGAGCACGGTACGAACGATCGCCGTCATGCCGCCGGGCAACCGGACCGGCGACGGCCTCCTCGTTACGGGCACTTCGCTCCTCGAGAAGTACGCCTTCGACACCGCCCGCACGACGGTCGGCGACGTCCTCGCCGCGGAGCTCCGCATGCAGCTCGCGCGCCGGGGGTTCGCGGTCGTGCGGCCGGACGTCGTCCAGGAGGCCACGCAGGGCCGGGCGGTCGGCAGCCCCGACGCGGCGGTCGAGATCGCCCGTCACGGGCATCTGACGGAAACGCTGCTCGTGGTCGCGATCGAGCAATGGGAGCCGAACGGCGGCACGAATCCCGACTTCGTCATCGTGGCGCTCGAGGCGTCGCTCGTCGATCCCGGCACGGGCGCCGTGCTGTGGCACACGCACCGGCGCGCCAGCCCGATCCCGACGCCGGGCTCGGTGACCCTCGCGTCGGGCTACGAGATCGCCGCCGCGAAGGCGGCCGAGGAGCTGGTCGGGTCGTGGCAGGCGCCCGCGGGGCCGTAGGCTCGTCTCGGACTGCCTGCAATCGCCTGCTGCGCAACGCCCCGCGCATCGCCTGGTCGGCGTCATCGTTCACCACGGGTGACGCGAGCGCGCGACATGACGACGGCGCGGCGGAACGCTATCAAGAGGATGTGCGCCGCCTCGTGCCCGGAGTCGTAGCTGCAGCCGAAGGTCCACCCGCGATGGATCCGGACGACGGGCTCGTGCGCCTGCGGCGCGAGGAATCGCAGCTTCGCAGTCAGGTGAGCGAGATGGAGCGGCGCCTCGCAGAGCTGACGAGAGGAGACGAATGACGTCGCGCGCCACGCTGCTGCTGTTGCCGCTCCTCCTCATGGGTTGTGCGCTGCTGGCACCCGCCCCTCCTGCGGACCCGATGCGAAGAATCACGGTGCTGCCACCCGGCAACCGCACCGGCGACGACCTCCTCGTCGAGGGCGCGGCGCTCCTCGAGAAGTACGCTCCCGATACGGACCGCGTGACCGTGGGCGACGTCCTCGCCGCCGAGCTGCGCGCGAGACTCGCGAAGCGCGGCTTCGCGGTCGTGGCGCCGGACGTCGTCCGCAAGGCGACCGAAGGGCGCGGCGTCGCCAGCCCCGAGGCGGCCGTCGAGCTCGCGCGCAACGGACACCTGACCGCTCCGCTGCTCGTCGTGTCGATCGACCGATGGGAGGCGAAGCCCGGCACGCATGCCGACTTCGTCATCGTCGGGCTCGACGTGTGGCTCGTCGATCCGGCGAGCGGCGCCGTGGTGTGGCACGCGCACCGCCGTGCGAACCCGATCGCTACGCCGGGCGCGGTGACGCTCGCATCGGCCTACGAGATGGCGGCCGCGAAGGCGGCCGAGGAGCTGGTCGGGTGGCTGGGTGCGCCCGGGCCGTGGTAGCCCCCGCGGGGCTCGCAGTCCCCTGGGGCCCCGTGCTAGCACGCGTGATCCCTCGACTTCTCGGCATTGCCATCGTCGCGGCTCTCGCCGGCTGCGGCGCCGCGCCGACGCTCCCACCGCCACCGACCGACGTCACGGCGGTTTCCGTAGCGCCGGTCGTGAACAAGACCAAGTGGGAGCTCGTCACCTCGGGCGACTTCATCGGCGCCAAGTTCCTCGGCGTCTCGAAGAAGACGGTGATGGACGTCATGCGCGAGGACACGGGCAAGATGCTGCGCGATCGCGGCATCAAGGTCGACGTGGCCGGCGCACCCGTTTTGAAGATCACGCTCCAGCACTTCGATCTCAATACGCCGCAGCTCGACTGGGTCGACGTCGGGCTCACGGTGACGCTCACCGATCCCGACGGCACGGTGCGCTGGAGCGCCGAACGATCGAACTGGCTCGTATCGACGCAGCTCTCGCCGTCGATGCCCGCGGCCTACGAGACCGCGGCGCATGCGGTCGTGCGCCAGCTCTTCGAGGACTGGGGTACGAAGTCCTGAGGTTCAGGCGACGGCGCGTGCCTGCGCCGTGCGGTGCACCCACACCTGCACGCCGCGCGCGCCGAGCGTGCCGAGGCGACCGCAGAAGCCGACGAGCGAGCTCCACGATGTGTCGGCCGGCACCCAGACGTCGACGCGGCCGCCCGTAGCGAGCCGCCGGGCGTCGTCGACGGCCGTCGCCGTGAGATAGGGCGTCAACACCCCGACGTGCTCCACGAAGGGCGCGGTCGCCGCAGCGGCGGTCGTGAGGCGCACGCGCACCATCGGCGTGGGCTCGTGCTCGGTTCGACGGTGCCCGAGGGCGCGCACGATCGCGTCGACCAGATCGGCCTGCGTCCGCACGCGACCCAGCACCTGGGTCGGAAGGTCGACGCCGAACGCGTGGCCGATCTCGCCGGCCAGGCGCGCGAGGTCGGCGGGCGTCGCGCCGAGATCGTCGCGGAGCCGCGTCGTTGGGCGCACCTCCTCCCACACCCGGCCGAAGTAGCCGCACACGATGCGTCGCAGGCTCGGCTCGACGTGCTCCTCGAGCCCGAGCCAACCCATCGCGCCCGAGCGCTCGGGCGCGTGGGCGGTTCGGTGCGGAGTGGGGCGGGTGGACAGCGCGGGCATGCTCCTTCAGCACGCAGCGTGCCGGCGCGAAATCTCGAGATGCTGCGCGGTCGGCCGCGTTTGGCGGGGCGAAACCGTCCGCACGGGGCGCTTCGACACGGCGATGATTCCACATCGCGTTGCCCTGTCCACCGTCCGTCCACTACAAGCAGGCGCGAATGAACTACCTCCTCGTCGGCGTCGGCGGCTTCGTCGGTGCCAACGCCCGCTACATCGTCGGCCTCTGGCTCGCGACCGCTCTGGGCGCCGCCTTCCCGTACGGCACGATGGCGGTGAACCTCACCGGCAGCTTCGTTGCCGGCGTTCTCCTGGGCGTAGGCGACACGCGCGGCCTGGCCGACGAATCCCGCCTGCTCCTCGTGACCGGGTTCCTCGGCGGCTATACCACCTTCTCCGCCTTCACCGTCGAGACGATGCGGCTCGCCGAGCAGAGCGGGATCGCAGCGGGGATCAACGTCCTCGCGAGCGTCGGCGTCGGGCTGGTCGCCGCGGTGGCCGGCCTCTACGTCGGGCGCGGGCTCTGAGGCAGCCCGGAAGGCCCGTCGCACACCTATGAGGCGCGTGATCGGACGGCCTCGGGGTGTCCCCAATCCGGGCTGACCAACTGCGCGAGAGGCTTCCTTTCTCGGCAGATCGGCATGGGGAATGACCCCCCGCGTCACTCGGGGAGCTATCTTGCGCGGCGAGGACCTGATCGCGTACACCAAATGGAGACCCGTGAAGGACCTACGACCGACCGTCCTCGCCGTCCTCGCGTGTCTCGCGATCGCAAGCCCGTTCGTCTCGTCTGCGGGAGCCGTCGCCATAGACGCCGGGGGCGCGGGGTCCGGCTCGTTTTCGGCCGACGCGTTCTTTTCTGGCGGCTCGACCGGTCGCTCCACGACGACGTTCGATCTGAGTGGCGTCGCCGACCCGGCGCTCCAGGACGTCTACCAGTCGATCCGCTTCGGGACCTTCTCCTATTCGTTTCCCGGTCTGGCACCCGGCGCGTCGTACCGGGTCCGCCTGCACTTCGCGGACAGCTTCAACACCGTTCCCGGGCGGCGCGAATTCGACGTCGCGATCAACGGCGCCCAGGTCCTGACCGACTTCGACATCGTCCGCACTGCGGGCGGGCCACGCCGTGCCGTGGTTCAAGAGTTCGTCGCCCAGGCCACCGCAGGAAACATCGTCGTCAGGTTCACGCCCGGTTCCGTCGGTAATCCCCAGGTGTGCGGGATCGAGGTCCTCGCGATCGCGTTGCCGCCCCCCGACATCGACCTCGCCCTGTCTCGGAGCGTGATCCGGATGGGCCGTCCCGGAAGCGCGACGGCAGGCGTCACGGTCACCTCACTGAACGGCTTCGACGGCGACGTCGCGCTCGTCGCCTCCGGCTTGCCGGCGGGCACGACCGGCACGTTCACGCCGGACCACCTCCTGCAGGGAGGCGCCTCGGTCCTCACCTTCACCACGTCCCCGACCACACCCTCGGGCGCGTATCCCGTCGTGGTCTCGGCGACGTCGGGGAACGTCACCCACACGGCCGGCCTGACGCTCAACGTCATCCAGGCCCGGAGCTTCGACCTGTTCGCGTCGCCGCAGTCACAGTCGCTCGATCCGGGAGTCGCCGCGGTCATCGACGTCGAGCTCGACGCGATCAACGCCTTCACCAGCACCGTGGCGTTGAGCGTGCGCGGCATTCCGGCCGGCGCGGTCGGCTCCGTCGCCCCGAACCCCGCGCCCGTCCCGGGCACCTCCATGATCCTCGTCGCCACCGCGTCGACGACGCCGCCGGGCTCCTATGCGTTGACGATCACCGGCAACGGTGGAGGCGTGTCCCGCACGCAGGACGTCACGCTGGTCGTGACGGCGCCGGGCGGAGAGAACCCGCCACCCCCACCGCCCGGCGATTTCACGTGCACCGAGGTCATCGGCTTCAGCCAGACACTCATGTGGCACGAGACGCCCGAGTTCCAGCAGCACATCGACGATGCCAGGTGGCAAATGCGCTTCCAGGCCGGCGGCGACGTCGACGTATGGGCCGACCCGACGTCCGACGGCTGGAGCCCGCCGGTCGCCACGCAATGTCTGGGCTCCGGCTCCCCGGTCCTGTGCTCGCCGTGCGCGCAGGGCTCGAGCTCGCCGGACCGGGTGATCCTCACCATCACGTCGCACACCTACGATTCGAGCGTGCCGACGTGGGCGCAGCGGATTCGCGCCGCGATCGCCACGATCCGGCTACAGCACCCGCAGGCGAGACAGATCGTGCTCCAGTCCGTCGTCGGGGGTCCCGGCGGCGCGGTCTGCCCGACGTCTGCCAACAGGCAAGGCATCCGTGCCACCTTCAACCATCCCTACATCGATCAGGCGATAGCCGCCGTCGTCCCGGACAGCCCGGATCTCGTCGCGGGGATCTCGCCCGTGGTGGAGACGTGCGCCCAATTTACGGACGACCTCGGTCACCTGGCAGCAGCAGGACGCGCGTTCGTCGGGCAGGAGATCGGGCAGTACTACGCGCAGTAGCCGCCGGACCGCGGCGCGAGACCCCGCAGAACTACGCGCGCAGATGCCCGTGCGTAGTAATCCCGGATATCGAAGTCTCGAACGCAGGAGTACGGTCCGTCGCAATGCGGGCTTTCACACGGCTCCTTCATGGCGAGCGCAAGCGCGGGCGGGTCGGTCCGGCAACCGGCCGGAGTCCGCGGGCGCCGTCCTCCTCCTGCCCGGAGGCCCTACCCACCCCACGGTGAGTCGCCGCGACCCGGCCACCTCCAACCGGCCGGAGCCCGCGGCGGCGGCCGTGGCGTCACCTTTCGGGGCGCCTACTCGTTGCAGGTGAGCTCGGCCGGGCAGCTCTCGCCCGCGCCGCACAGCGACCCACCGCGCAACTCCGCGTCCCACCAATCGTCGAGGCAGCAGGCCATCCGTCGCAGCGTCGCACCGTAGGGCCCGCTCTCGTCCGAGAAGAGCGCTGCGACCGGACCGCTGGCGTGCACGTCCTTCTCGTCCGGATCGAGGAACAGGTCCGTCATGTCCGCGCCGCCGACGGTGTCGTACATCTTCAGCATGCGCGGCGCGCACAGCCGGCGGCAGGCGGTCGCGTGGCCGTTGACGGTCGGACACTCGGGGCAATCGGTCGCCGTCGCGCACGCGACGTCGGGCGCGTTCGCGCACCAGGTCGTGTCCTTGGCGACGCACGCCGCAGGCGCCTTCAGCAGCGTCGTGCAGGTGGCGTCGTCGATGCACGGCGGCCCCGCCTGACATTTCCCGCCGAGGCACACGGTGCCCGACGGGCAGGCGCCGCACGCCTGTCCGCCGTGCGCGGCGCAGAATCCGCCCAGGCAGAACCCGGACGCGCCGCAGTCGGCGTCGGCGGCACAGACCGTCCCGCCGGTGAGCGTGCATCGGCCGACCGCACCCGCACCGGCGAGGAGGTAACGCCCCCGCGACGGCCGCACGGGGCGCTGCGTCTCGTGGCCGCACAGGGCGCGGCGCAGCGCGGTCGCCGGCGCCGGCCCGCCCGGATTCGAGACGAGCTGCGCGCGGAAGTCGCGCCCGTCGCACGGCGTGCCGTCGTAGTCGCTCTGCGGGCAGCTCTGCGTCCCGGGCGCCGTGCCGAGCGCGAAGCCGAGCACGCTCGGCAGCACGTCGGTCGAGTGCGCGAGCGCGAGGCTCGTGATGCCCGCCGGCGCGACGGCGGTCGGACCGGCCGTCTGCCCGCGCGGATCGAGCACGATGAGACGCGTGCGGTAGCCGTTCTCCGTGAAGTTGTGCTTCGAGTTCGGGAGCTGCCACCCGTTGTCCGAGAGGTAGACGAAGATCGTGTTCGCCGCCGGATCCGGCGCGACGCTCGTCACCCACGTGCCGCGGCAGGCCTGCTGCGTCGTCTCCTGGAAGCGGCTCTGCCCGTTCGGACCGATGCAGTGCGGGGCGCTCGTCGTCTGCAGGAACTTCTGGAACTCGCGCAGGCTGGCGTCGGCGAGATAGACGTTGGCGTAGTACTCGCGCACGGTGCCGAAGTTGTTCTCGTCGAACGCGCGCACGCTGGGCGCGCAGGTCCCGCCGCTGCAGAGCTGACCCAGCTGGAAGAAGCCCGACTGCCCGTCGGCGCCGAAGAGGTAGCGCCCGATCGCGTCCGGAGCCCGCAGCGGCTGGTGCGGAATGCGCGGCGCGTACCACAGGAAGAACGGCTGCATCGAGAAGTCGCCGGGGCCGCCGCCCGGCGTCTTGTAGACGAGCGAGTCGAGGAACGTGAACACGTCCCGCATGTGGCTGATGGTGAACGGATTGTACGTCGCCTGCGTATCCGAGCCGCAGAGCGGCGTGCCGCCCTGGGGACTGGACAGACAGTCGATCCTGCCGATCGTGCGCTCGCCCACGTTGATGCGCGCGTCGAAGCCCGTGTCGCGTCCCGACGAGGCGGTGAACTTGCCGCCCTGGAGCGAGCAGTAGCCGCCGATGCTGGCGTCGGGGTCGAACGGATCCGCGACCGTGCCCGGCGCCCGGCCGAGCTGCCGCAGCGTGCGCGGGATCGTGAGGTAGCGCTGCGCGATCTGGCTGCGGAAGCCGCCGAAGCTCTTCTGGTAGCGGCCGGTGAGGATCGAGTTGAGCGACGGGTAGCACCACGCGGCCGTGTTGTGCGCGACGGCGAACACCGTGCCGGTCGCGGCGAGCGAATCGAGGTTCGGCGTCACGGGCGCGGGAATCGGCGTCCCCGACTGCGCGCTCCGGCACTCGCCGGCGCTGCCGTAGAAGCACTCGCCCTGATCGTCGGAGATCATGAGAATGACGTTCGGACGGCTGGTGACCGTCGGCACGCAGCGTGTGCCGCCGACGGCGCACACGCCGCTCGCCGGGCACGGGTTGCCGCCGGGGCACGCGCCTTCCTGCGTCGCGCAGCACGGCGTCGCACCGGCCGCGTGGCGACTCGAGTAGAAGACGCTCGGCGGCTCGCAGAACGATCCCTTCTTCGGGCCCCACACGAGGCTCGCGTGTCCGAGCGACGGGATGGCGAGAGCGAGTGCGACGGCGAGTGCAAAGCTCGACCGCACGCGGCGCGGACCGCGGAGCATGGTTCGTCTTGGGTACGTCGACCCCCGAATCGGTGTCAAGAAGAATTGTCGTGGAAGTGCGAGGGGTTCCGCCCCTTTCGTGCACCTGCGCCCGATTCCGGCGCGCCGCTGCGACTCAAGTAGTAGCCGGCCCGCGGCTCACAGCTTCCCGTGCGTCACGTTCCAGGTGATGTCGCCCTTCTTGAGTGGGACGAGCACCGTCTTCGCGAACCCGCTGCCGTTCCATTTGTACTGTCGCAGCTCGGCCTGGTCCTCGGACGCGACGTAGATCTCGAGCGCGCCGTCGCCGTCGAGGTCGGCGAGGTCGACGGGCTGCTCGAAGCCGGTCGATTGGGCGTCGATGAGCTTCGGGGTCCAGCCCTGCGGGCCCTGCTCGATCAGCCACAGACCCGACGCGAGCGCGCCGGCGACGAGATCGATCTTGCCGTCGCCGTTGACGTCGCCCGCCTGGATCGCGCGCATCTGGCGGTCGGGAATGGTGGTGACGACCGAGGACGTCCACTTCCCGTCCTTCATCTTGTACTGCTTGATCGTGACCGGACGCACGAGCGCGCCGCCCTGGCCGACCGCGCCCTCCCAGACGACATAGAGCTCGTCGATGCCGTCGCCGTCGACGTCGGCGGTGAGGATCTCCTTCGCGTGCGTGTCACCGGGCGCGTCGACGACCGACTTCTGCCAGCCGCTCGGCGTGTGCTTGTACATGCGCACCTCGCCCGGCTGCTCCTGGTCCAGCTTGTTCGGCTTGGACGGTGTGGCGAAGAACTCGGCGACCTTGTCGCCGTCGACGTCACCGATCTCGATCTCGTGCACGAACGTGTTGGGCTCGCGATCGACCTCTTCGACGCGCCAGCCGTCGTCGGGATGGAGGACGGCGATGACGCCCTGATCATGCGTCGCGATCACCCATTCGGGCTTGCCGTCGCCGTCGACGTCGCCCTGCTCGATGTCGCGCAGGCGATCGAACTTGCCGCCGAACTTCGGGTTCCAGTGCGTCGCCGCCGTCCACGCGCCGTCCTTGAACGTCCACGTGCGCAGGAGCGCCTGCTGGCCCCCGATCGTGAGCAGCCCCTCGGGCGTCTGCAGCGCCTTGTGGAAGACGTTGCTGTCGGGGTCTTCGAGGACGGTCGCCGTCCACCCCTTTTCGCCCTTGCGGACGATCGTGAGCTTGGCGGCGCCGGGGATCGACGCCTTCTTGCCGTCGGCGCCGACCTTGTCGACGAACTGCGCCTCCGCGACGAAGAGCGCGGGGAAGGGACCACCGGCGATCGGATCGCGGCGCGGCTCGGCGGCCGGTGCCGCCGTCCCCTGGGTTGTCGACGCCGGCTCCTCGCCGCCACCGCACGCGGCGAGCGCGAGCGACATCGCGAGGGTCGCGCTTCCCCATCCGAGCTTCGTCATCGAATTCCTCCCGCGCGCCTGGCTGCCGGCTGCCTGCCCGAAAGTCAACGCGGAGCCGCCGAGAGGCTCGGCGCGCGATAGATCGGCGGCCACATCTGCTGCGTGTGCGTGTGCTCGCCGATGAAGCCATCGAACTCGAGACCCAGGGCCTGCGCGGTGGGATTCTCGACGAACGCTTGCAGCGCGGCGGGGTCGCGGAAGCCGAAGATCGACGTGTAGGGGTTCTGCTCGCGCGTGAAGTCGACGTAGGTGTCGATGCTGATGACGCCCTGCTCGAGGAAGCGCCGTCCGCCGCTCTCCTTCATCCACTGCTCGAAGGGCTCGAGCTGCCCGGGCTTCACCGCGTACGATTGCACGAAGAACGCCTTCGCCGGCTGCTCCGGCGCTTGGGGGCGCGCGAACACGTTGGCCGGGACGACGGGCGCATTGCCCATGACGTGCCCCGCATGCGCGCCGCCCGTCCGGAGCGAAGAGAGGTACGTGACGATGTCGCCGAGCTGGCGCACCGTCATCTCGGGATAGTCGGGCATGACGGAATGGCCGTCCGGTCCGATGTACCCGGGGCCTTCGATCAGCACGGCGTCGGGGGAGAGAATCGCTTCGGCGAAGTAGGCGGGCGGATGGTGCGCGCCCATGCCGGTCAGATCGGGGCCCACCTGCTCGGCCGTCGCCTTGTTGGAGAACGATTCGCCCTCGACGCGGTGGCAGGACGGGCAACCGAAGTCGACGAAGGCCTGGCGGCCCGCCGCGATCTCCCCCGCCGGCGGCGTGAGCTTCCAGCCCGGAGGAACGCCGCCCATCCGATGGAGCGCGTCCATGGTGACGCGGATGCCCGGCGTTCGCGTCCGTGTCGCCGTGTCCCCTGGCCCGCCGGAGCTCCCTCCGCACGCGGCCAACACCGCAAGCAGCATGAGCCAAGGCATGCGGGTCATGCTGGCGGTGCACCTCCAGGCTGTAAAGCGCGCGCACGCGCTTGACACGGAACGTCCATCCAAGGCATTGTCACCCACAGTGACGAGACCGCTCGCAGCGATGTGTTGTCGTTGTATCGAGGCCCGGGGGGCTTCCTGCGCGCGCGGTCACTTCGATCGAACGTCCTGACCATCGTTCCAACGTCGTGAACCAGGCCCGGGAGGCTCATGCCCCCCGGGCCTTTTCGTTTCCGCGACCGAACGAACGACACGACGACGAAAGGACGATTCGATGAAGCCTCAGACTCCCAAGACCGAACTGCAGCTCCGCTGGCTCCGCCTCCGCCGGCATCTGCGCTCGTGCAACACGAGCGCGCGCGCCCTGCGCGACGCGAGCCGTGCCCTCTCGGCCACGTCCGAAACCGACGTCGGCATCGTCCTGCCGGCACGGAGCCGACTTTGTCGTGGCTCCGGCGCCCCGGCGGGTCTTCTGGCGGCCTAGCCGCATCGTCTTCCCCCAGCTCCGCTTCCTACCCGAGCACGCCGCCGCCACCGCGACCGGCGTCCAGCCCGCGCCCTGGACCGCGGTCCAGGGCTGATGGAGACCCCGATGTCGAAGCACGCTCTTCTGGTATTCGTCGCCGCGGCGCTGCTCGCGGCCGCTCCGCGCCGCGCCGGCGCGCTCGAGCTCCTGAACGTGTCCTACGACCCGACGCGCGAGCTCTACCGGGCCGTCAACGAGGCCTTCGTTCCCAGGTACAAGGCCCAGACCGGCGCCGTCGTCACCGTCAGGCAGTCGCACGGCGGCTCGGGCAGCCAGGCGCGCGCCGTGCTCGACGGCCTAGAGGCGGACGTCGTGACCCTCGCCATGTGGACGGACACCAACGCGATCGCGAAGGCGGGCCTCATGCCGCTCGGATGGGAGAAGACGCTCCCGAACGACTCCCTGCCCTACACGTCGACGATCGTCTTCGTCGTCCGCAAGGGCAACCCGAAGAACATCCACGACTGGCCCGACATCGTGCAGCCCGGCGTCGAGATCGTGACGCCGAACCCGAAGACCTCGGGCAACGGCAAGCTCTCGTTCCTGGCCGCTTGGGGATCCGTCGTGACCCGCGGCGGCTCGGACGCCGACGCCCTCGCGTTCCTGAAGAGGCTCTACGAGCAGGTGCCCGTGCTCGACCTGGCGGCGCGCGCCGCGACGACCACCTTCGTCCAGAAGAACATCGGCGACGTCCATCTCGCCTGGGAGAACGAAGCGGAGCTCGAGGTGCAGGAGGCGAACGGCGCGGTCGAGATCGTCTATCCGCCGACGAGCTTCCTCGCCGAGCCGTACGTCGCGATCGTCACGAAGAACGCCGAGAAGAAGGGCAACCTCGACGCCGCCAAGGCCTACCTCGAGTTCCTCTACACGCCCGAGGGCCAGGAGATCATCGCCAAGAACTTCTACCGGCCCACCGACCCGCAGGTGCTCGCGAAGTACAGGTCCCAGTTCCCCGATCTGAAGCTCTTCAAGATCGACGCCGTGGCCAAGGGCTGGGACGACGCCTCCGCCAAGTTCTTCGCGGACGGCGGGCTCTTCGACAGCTTCTACAAGCCGAAGAAGTAGGAGGCGCCTCCGATGGTCGACGTCAATCGCCGCGTGCTGCCCGGGTTCGGCCTCTCGCTCGGCTACACCATGCTCTACCTGAGCCTGGTGGTGGCCGTGCCGATGGCCGCCGGGTTCGCGAAGGCCGCCCACCTCTCGCTCGACGAGTTCTGGGCTGCCGCGTTCTCGGACCGGGCGCTCGCGGCGTACTGGCTCACGATGTGGACGGCGTTCGCGTCCGCCGTCGTGAACCTCCTCCTGGGCGGCCTCGTCGCGTGGGTGCTGGTCCGCTACGAGTTTCCACTGAAGCGCCTGTTCGACTCGCTCGTCGATTTCCCGTTCGCGCTGCCGACCGCCGTCACGGGGCTCGTCTTCTCGAGCCTCCTCGTGAAGGACGGGTGGTACGGGCGCTTTCTCGTACCGCTCGGCATCCAGGGCGCGTACTCGCGGCTCGGCATCGTGATCGTCCTCGTGTTCATCGGCTTTCCGTTCGTCGTGCGGACCCTGCAGCCCGTCCTCGAGAGCCTCGATCGCGACGTCGAGGAAGCGTCCGCCTGCCTCGGGGCGAGCCGGCTCCAGACGGCGCTCAAGGTGACCCTGCCCTCGATCATGCCCGCGCTCATCACGGGCTTCGCCCTCGCGTTCGCGCGCTCGCTCGGGGAGTACGGCTCGGTCGTCTTCATCTCCGGCAACATGCCCTTCCGCACCGAGATCGCGCCGGTGCTGGTGGTCGCCCGCCTCGAAGAGTTCGCCTACGGCGAGGCGGCGGCGATCGCGGTCGTGCTCCTCGCGATGTCCTTCGTGACCCTGTTCTCGATCAACCTCCTCGAACGTTGGAGCGCGCGCCAGCATGGCTGAGACAGCAGGACATCGCCCCGTTCCCGTGCGAGCCCACGAGGACCCGCGCTGGGTGCAGTGGACGCTCACGCTCACGGCCGTCACCGTCATGGTGCTGCTGGTCGTCGTCCCGCTCGTGAACGTCTTCGTCGAGGCGTTCGCAGCCGGACCGCGCGTCTACCTGAAGAACCTCTTCCAGGACCCCGACACGTTCCACTCGATCAAGCTGACGCTCATGGTGGCGCCGACGGCGGTCATTCTGAACCTCGTCTTCGGCATCGCCGCCGCCTGGGCGATCGCGCGCTTCAAGTTTCCGGGGCGCGCGTTCCTGACCGCTCTCATCGACCTGCCGTTCACCGTCTCGCCGGTCGTGGTCGGTCTCTTCCTGCTGCTGCTCTTCGGGCTCCAGGGCTTCTTCGGACCGTGGCTCCGCGAGCACGACATCCACATCGTCTTCGCGTTCCCGGGGCTCGTGATGGCGACGTGCTTCGTCACGTTCCCGGTCGTCGCCCGCGAGCTGATCCCGCTCATGGAGGCGCTCGGCGCCGAGGAGGAGATCGCCGCCGTCAGCCTCGGCGCCCGCGGCTGGCAGCTCTTCCGCATGATCACGCTCCCCAACATCAAGTGGGGCCTGCTCTACGGCGTGATCCTCTGCAATGCGCGCGCCATGGGCGAGTTCGGCGCCGTGTACGTCGTCTCCGGCCACATCGCCGGCAAGACCGACACCATGCCGCTGCGGGTCGAGAAGCTGTTCCAGGAATACAACCTGCCCGGCGCCTTCGCCGTGGCGTCGGTGCTGGCCATGCTCGCGCTCGTCACGCTGCTCGTGAAGACGACGCTCGAGTGGAAGACGCGCCGCGAGCTCGAAGAGAACAAGCGAATGCTGACTCTAGGAGGAGAGGCATGAGCATCACGGTCAAGAACGTCACGAAGAGCTTCGGCACGTTCGTCGCGCTGAACGACGTGACCCTGGAGGTGCCCGCCGGCGAGCTGCTGGCGCTCCTCGGTCCGTCCGGGTCGGGCAAGACGACGCTGCTGCGCATCATCTCGGGACTCGAAGCGCCCGACTCGGGCACCGTCTTCTACCACGACGAGGACGTGACCGACGCCGCCGTGCGCGAGCGCAACGTCGGCTTCGTCTTCCAGCACTACGCGCTCTTCCGGCACATGACCGTGTTCGACAACGTCGCGTTCGGCCTGCGCGTGCGCAACCGGCCGAAGGCCGAGATCCGCGACCGCGTGCACGAGCTGCTGCGCCTGGTCCAGCTCGACGGCTACGAGCGCTCGCTGCCGTCGCAGCTCTCCGGCGGCCAGCGCCAGCGCGTCGCCCTCGCCCGGGCGCTCGCGGCGCAGCCGAAGGTGCTGCTCCTCGACGAGCCCTTCGGCGCGCTCGACGCGAAGGTGCGACAGGAGCTGCGCCAGTGGCTGCGCCGCCTGCACGACGAGATCCACGTGACGAGCGTGTTCGTCACGCACGACCAGGAGGAGGCGTTCGAGGTGTCCGACCGGGTCGTCATCATGAACCACGGGAAGATCGAGCAGATCGGATCGCCGGCGGAGATCTTCGAGCATCCGGCGAACCCCTTCGTCATGGACTTCCTCGGCAACGTGAACGTCTTCCACGGCAGCGTGCAGTCGGGCCGCGCGACGCTCGGCAACATCGAGGTGGCGTACCCCGAGTACACCGACTCCGAGTCACGTCAGGCCATGGCGTTCGTGCGCTCGCACGAGCTCGAGATCCTGCGCACGAAGAACGGCCGCCCGAGTCTCGAGGCCAAGGTGACGCACATCAACCCGGCCCGCCCGGTGGTGAAGGTGCGCGTCTACTCGGAGACGTTCGGCGTCGTGCTGAACGTGGACCTCTCCTGGGACCGGTTCACCGAGCTGAAGCTGGTGCCGGGCGACGTCGTCCAGGTGTCGCCGCGGCAGATGCGCGTGTTCGTCCAAGACTACATCATTTGAGGGGATGGGGATTGTATGCGAAACGACCAATCGACGACCGACGTGCCGACCCCGCTCGATCGCACCCGCGATGCGCTCGAGCGCATCCAGACGGCGCTGCGGGGCCTGCGCTTCGGGACGGTGACGGCAGTGGTGCAGGACGGGGTGGTGGTGCAGGTCGACCGGACCGAGAAGATCCGTATCGAGAAGCGCGAGCGAGGATCGTGATGACGACGCAGCTCCCGACGATCGACGACGCCCTCGAAGAGACCGTCCGCGACGAGCGGGCGGAAGCGGTCCGGGGGCCCGACAGCCCCGAGGGCCGTGCGCTCGCGGCGGCGGTCGGGAGCAACATCGAGCGCCATCGTCGCAAGCGGGGCGTGACGCTCGGCGAGCTCGAGCGGCGCACGGGCATCGACGTCCCGATCCTCGAACGGCTCGAGCGTGGCGAGCTCATCCCGAGCCTGCGCGCGGTGTGGACGCTCGCGACGGCGCTGGAGGTGCCGTTCGGCGCCCTGGTCGCGTATCCCGGGCGGCCCGACGTCGCGTTCAGCATCCGCCGCTCCGGGCAAGGACGCGTCGTCGCCTCGTCGGACAACGGCTTCCGTTCCCGCGCGCTCTCGCCGCTGGGACAGGCCGACGCGCCCGAGGTCTACGAGATCTCGCTCGCGCCCGGCTGCGTGGAAGAGGCGCACGCGCATGCTCCGAAGACATACGAGCATTTGACCATTCTGAGTGGCACGCTCGTCGTCCAGGCCGGCGACGATCTCGCGCGGCTCGAAGCGGGCGACGTCCTCTTCTTCCGCGCCGACGTTCCGCATCGCTACGAGAATCCCGGCGACGTCGAGGTCGTCGCCCATCTCGTCATGACGTACGCCGCACGTTCGTAGATTCCATCGTGGTCGACCCTGCGCAGGGAGACCCACCGACTGAAACATACGCGCCGCTGACCGGACCCACCGGAGGCACGCAGATGCTCGAACAAGGAGTGTCGCATGTCCATCTGGGGGTTTGGAGAGAAACGCTGGACCGTCATCGTCATCTCGGCGCTGCTCGGCCTGGCCACGATCGCTAGGGCCGCCGAGCCCGATGCGGAGCGGCGGCTGCGTCTGCTCGAACAGCAGCTGCAGCGGACGCAGGAGGAGATGCGGCGACAGCAGGCCGAGCTGAAGCAGCTCCGCGGCGAGATGTCGCAGCAGAAGGCGGTCTCACGCGCGACGGAGGAGCAGGTCCAGCACGCGGCCGACGCCGCCGACATTGCGAAGGCCAAGACCTCGAAGATGCCCGACTGGCTCAGCTCCCTGACACCCTTCGGCGACGTTCGCTTTCGCTACGAGGGCTTCTACAACCAGCCGCATCTGGAAGACCAGGTCGTGACGGCCAACAACCGCGAGCGCGTCCGAGCGCGGGTCGGCTTGCGCTTCAACTACAGCGACGAGGTGGGAGCGACGGTGCGCATCGCCACCGGCAACGTCAACGACCCGATCTCGACCAACCAGACGCTCACCGGCAACTTCACGCCGTTCACGGTCAATCTCGACTGGGCCTATCTCACGCTCGCGCCCGGCAAGACCTTCAACATCCGCCCCGGCCTCGTGACGGTGAACGCCGGCAAGTTCCCCAATCCGATGTTCCGCGTCGGCGAGCTGGTCTTCGACGAGGACCTGGCCCCGGAGGGCTTCAACGAGACGCTCGCGCTTCTCGACAAGCCGATCGGCGACCCGAGCATCCTCAGTCTCGATCAGCTGAAGCTCAACGCCGAGCAGTGGACCTTCAGCCAGGTGAACAACCGGGCGGACGGGTGGATGTTCGGGGGACAAGTGAACCCGAGCATGCACATCGGCCCGCTCATGCTCGAGGCCGGCATCGGCCAGTACTGGTGGCTCAATCCCGACGAGATCGCGCAGGCCACCAGCAGGAACACGACCTCGTACACCGCGTCGGGTGCGCCCGTCGCGAACCCGAACTTCAACTCCAGCCTCGTGAACACCAACCAGATCGTGCTCCAGAAGATCCAGCCTCCGACGCAGAAGGGCGGCAAGCAGCCCGCCGCGTTCGCCGCCACGACGGGTTTCCTCAGCGACTTCAATCAAACGAACGTGACGCTGCAAGGCACGCTGCCGAACGTCGTGCGGGCCCAGCCGGTGAAGTTCTTCCTCGACTTCGTGAACAACTGGGGGGCGGTCAGCAAGGGCTTCGGCTGGCAGGGCGGCGCGCAGCTCGGACAGACGAAGACCCAGGGTGACTGGGCGGCCTACGCGCTCTACGAGTACATCCAGCAGGATGCGGTCATCTCCGCGTTCACCTGGAGCGACTTCGGCGTCGGCGGGACGAACCAGCAGGGGCCGGTGGTCGGCTTCGCCTATCAGCTCTTGAACCCGCTCACGATCAGCACGAAGGCCTACTTCACCAGCTTCATCGACCGGCCGTGGGTCGCGAGCCAGGGGACGGCGAACTTCGTGAACAACCCGACCCAGACGCGCTTTCAGATCGACGCCCTCGTGAAGTTCTGACCGAGGACCGGGACGACACCATGAACGCCACCACAAACGCTCGCGGCCCCGGATGGACCGGAGGCACGCAGATGGAGACTTTCGCGATGTTTCGAGTATCGAAGTGCATGACAGTGGGGGTCCTGGCGATCGCCGTGCTCCTGCGCGGCACGGCGCACGCGCAAACCGCCACGACCACCACGTCCACCAGTACCAGCACGACCACCACGCTGCTCCCGCACCCGTTCAGCCCCGAAACGCGGGCCTGCATCAAAGCTGCGAAGCAGGCGTACCGGCAGTGCCCGGGCACGAAGGACGACTGCTTGAAGCAGTATCAGACGGCGTACGCCCAGTGCTTCGCGGCCGGCGACGGGGTCAAGTGCGCGACGAAGTGCCAGACGAACCTGTCGAAGTGCCTGACGAACGTCCCGACGACCCGCAAGACCTGCATGAAGACGTGCCGGACGAACCGCAGGAACGACACGAAGGCCTGCAAGACGATTCCGGACGGCGACACCATCTGGGCATCGGGGGATCAGGGATGCCTCGTGACCAAGAGCTTGACGTTCAAGCTGTGCAAGTTCCAGTGCTCGGAGGCAAAGCAGGTCTGCCACACCAACTTCACGTTCTGCATCGCGGACTGCCCCAACCAGTAGCCGGCTGATGCGAACCGGACGGGTCCGGCCCTCGGGCCGGGCCCGTCCGGGCATCGAGCGTATCCAAACCTCGACGAGGCGCGATGAGAGTCTTCCTCTTCATCCTGACGTCACTCGGCCCGGTCGTCGCCTGCGGGTGCGGCCTGCACACGATCCCCCTCGATTCCGACGTCACCTTCGCGGCACACCAGGAGAGCCAGGTGTTCGTCGTGGATCGCCCGCTGTCGGGCAAGCCGGCTCTCGTGACGGCTCCGCAGTTCCTGCGTCTCCCCGGCGATCCCGCCTGGGCGCTGCGCCACGATGGGAAGACGCTGGCGGCCTACTGGATCGACGGCAATGCCGGCACGAGCGCGCGGGCGGGCCTCGAGGTCTCGGACCAGTCGCTCGGCGACGTCCGCCCGAGCTGGGACGACAACGCCGTGCGTCTGCACATCGAGCCGCCCGGGGGCGAGCCCATCCAGTCCGACGTCTTCGCAAGGACCGACGGCAACGCCGCAACGACCACCCTCACCCGGAGCGCACAGACGATCCTCGACGTCCGTGGCAGGTACCAGTCGGCGCTCCGCGACACGAAGGGCACCGAGGTGGGCTGGCTGCGCCTTCGCATCGGTCCGTACGAGGCCGCTCCGCGAATCTACGAGGCCGCGCTTCCCGCCGGCGTGAGCGAGGAGCTGGCCGTCGCCGCCGTCATCTCGCTCGCCAGCGAGATCGACTGGATCGAGGGACACACACTCAACGTCTACCAGGGCGATCGGGGGCCACTGATCCAATCCCTCCCGATGCGCTGACACGGGCGCTTCGGGCTTGCCGCCGCACGCCCGTCCCTCCCCCCAGCATACGCTGGTGGCGGGCGTGCGGTGGCACCTCCCCGGTCGGTCGGCGTCAGTCGAGGTTCCAGCGCTTGCGCTTGCGCCAGAGCGTCGTGACGTTGATGCCGAGCCGCGCCGCCGCCTCTTCGAGCGTCGCCGACTCGGCGAGCACGGTCTGCACGTGCCGCCGCTCCATGTCCTCGAGCGACGACGTCCCGCCAGTCGGCGGAGGCGGGCCCGGGCGCGTCACGTGATCGGGCAGGTCCTCCACCTGTACCGCGTCGCCGCGGCAGAGCACGAGCGCGCGCTCGAGAACGTTCACCAGCTCGCGCACGTTGCCGGGCCAGCGCGACGCCAGAAGGGCCTCGCGTGCGGCCGGGGCGAGCGCGACGTCGGGGCGCGCGTGACGGACCCGCAGCGTGCCGAGCAGGTGATCGACGAGCGCCGGCAGGTCCTCGGGACGCTCCCGGAGAGGCGGAAGCCGGAGCCCGATCACGTTCAAGCGGAAGAAGAGGTCTTCGCGGAAGCGCCCTGCATGCACCTCGGCTTCGAGGTCCCGGTTCGTCGCCGCTACGACGCGTGCGTCGACCTCGATCGTGTCCGCCCCGCCGACGCGCTCGAACTGCCGTTCCTCCAGGAAGCGGAGCAGCTTCGCCTGCAGCTCGGGCGGCAGCTCGCCAACCTCGTCGAGGAAGACCGTGCCCCCCTGCGCGCGCTCGAGGCGACCGGGCTTGTCCTTCCAGGCACCCGTGAAGGCTCCTCGCACGTGTCCGAAAAGCTCGCTCTCGAGGAGGTGATCGGCGAGCGTCGTGCACGCGATCACGACGAACGGCCGCGTGCGGCGCGGGCTCCAATCGTGGATCGCGCGCGCGAGCACGTTCTTTCCCGTTCCGCTCTCGCCGCCGAGCAGCACGGTCGCGTCGGACGCCGCCGCCTGTAGCGCCGTCTCGAGCACGCGCCGCATCGCCGGATTCGCCGACTCGAGGAGCGCAGGAGGATCGACCGCGCGCCGCAGGCTGCGATTCTCCCGCCGGAGCCCCTGCACCTCGAGCGCGCGCGCGATCACGACCTCGACCTCGTCCATCGAGAAAGGCTTCACGAGGTAGTCGTGAGCGCCCTCGCGCATGGCTTCGACCGCTCCCGCGACCGTCGCGAAGGCCGTCATGAGGATGACGAGCGCCTCGGGTCGCCGGCTCCGCAGCTCGCGCAGGAGCGTCATCCCGTCGAGGCCGGGCATGCGCACGTCGGACAGCACGAGGTCGACCGCCTCCCGCTCGAGCCGGCGCAGGGCATCGGTCCCGTCGGCGGCCACGAGGGCACGGTAGCCCGCCCGCTCCACGACGCTCGCGAGGTGCGTCCGGATGTTCTTCTCGTCATCGACGATGAGGATGGTCGGCATCCTGGTCACCCCCGCGGAAGCTCGATCGTGAAGCGCGTCCCGTGGCCGACCTCACTCTCGACGAAGACCCGGCCGCCGTGAGCCTGCACGATGTCGCGCACGATGGCGAGCCCGAGGCCGGCGGCGCCCGGCTCGGTGTCGCCCCCACCCTGCACGAACCGCTCGAAGATCCGCTCCCGCAGCTCGGGGGGGATCCCGGGCCCGGTGTCGGCGACCACGAGGCGCACGGCGCCGTTGGCGGCCCCGGCTTCGACCGTGATCCGCCCGCCGCGCGGCGTGTAGCGGAGCGCGTTGGCGATCAGGTTCGAGAGCGCCCAGGTGATCTTCGTCGGGTCCCCCGCCAGACGGAGGTTGCCCTCGGCGATCGCGGGGGTGACCGTCACGTCCCGCTCACGGGCCTGCAGCGCAAACAGACGCACGACGCGCGTGACCACGTCCGGCAGGTCGAGGTCGCGCCGCTCGAGCGCAATGCTCATCGCCCGCGACCGCGACACGTCGAGGAGCCGCGCCGCCACGTCCTCGAGCCGCGCCACGTCCTCGCGCGCGGCCGCGACGAGCTCCGCGGGCGGCCCGTCGGCCGAGGTGCCCGACCGGTCCAACAGGTCGGTCGCCAGCCGAAGCGATTGGAGCGGGGTGCGGAGCTCGTGGGACAGCGTCGCCATGAGCTGCTCGCGGCGTGCCTCCTGGTCGCGCAGATAGGTGACGTCCTGGAGGACGACGATCAGCCCCGCGGGCCCGCCGCCGGGGAGATGGAGTGGCGTCGGGCGCAGCACGAAGTAGTGGTCGCGCCCGCGCAGGTAGAGCGCGAGCTCGACCGGCTCGTGAGGCTGCTCGGGGTGCGCGAGGAGGTTGGCCACCACTCCGCGCAGCCGCAGGTAGTGCGGGTGATTCGAGCCGAGCTCGGCGAACGCGGTTCCGAGCGCCTGCGCCCGCTCGACGCCGAGGATCGCGCACGCCACCTCGTTCACGTGGACCACGTGCCCCGTGTGATCGAGAACCACGAGGCCGTCCTCGATGCTCTCGATGACCGCCTCCGTCTTCGCCTTTTCGGCGAGGACGACGTCGATGCGGCTGCGCTCGATCGCGACGGCGGCCTGCCCCGCGAACGCTTCGAGGAGCTGGCGCTGCTCGAGCGGAAGCACCTGGTCCGCGGTCGCGCGCAGCGCGAGCACCCCGACCGCGCCGCGCGCCGTCGACAGGGGCACGTGCAGCCACCCGCCCCCGGGCAGCGTGTCCGTCCCCCGCCCGGCCGGCTGGTCGTGCTGCCACACCCACGCGGCCGTCCCCCGCTCGGGCTCATCGAGCTCCGTCCCCGGAGGATCGATGCCTTGCACGGTGAGACGCTCGCCCTCGGGGAGCAGCACCGCCGCCGGCGCCCCGAGCACCCGGCTCACGTGCTGGACGGTCCGCCCGACGACGTCTGCGAGGGTCGCCGCGGCGGCCATTTCGCCGGCGAACGCCCGCAGGGCGGTCATCCGCGCTTCGCGTCGCCGCGCCGCTTCCGCTTGCGCCCGCACGCGCGAGGTGAGCTCGGAGAGGACCACGGCCACCACGAGGAACACCATGAGGGAGAGAATGTCCTGGGGTTTTGCGACCGTGAACGTGTAGTACGGCTCGACGAAGAAGAAGTCGTACACGAGGAGCGCGACGATCGAGGCGGCGATCGACGGCCCGAGCCCCGTTGCGATCGCGCTCACGAGCACCGCGGCCAGGAACACCATGCCCGGATCGGGGAGCGGCAAGACGAGCTGGAGCCCGCGCGCGATGAGGCCCGCGGCGACGACGATGCCGCCCGCCATCGCATAGCGGCGCGGGCTACCCCAGCGCCGCGGCGGCGGCGCCGGCGCGACCGCCTCGGCGCCTCCGGACACCACGCGCACGTCGATCGACTCGCTGAGACGAATGACCCTGTCCACGACAGAGCGGCCGCGCAGCGCGTGCCAAGCGGGGCGAACCGGGCGTCCGACGATGATTTCCGTCGCGTCGTGCTCGCGCGCGACGCGGACGAGCTCCCCGGCGACGTCGTCCCCCGGCACGGTCAGCGCCTCGCCGCCGAGCCGCTTCACCAGTGCGAGCACCTGCGCCGGCCGCGCGCGCTCCTCCTCGGACGCCTCATGGAAGCGCGACGGCTCGACGAAGACGGCCATCCATGGCGCGTCACGCCGCTCGGCGATCCGCCGCGTGATGCGGACGAGCCGTTCCGAGAGGGCGCCGCCACCGACCGCCACGAGCAGCCGCTCCGCGACGCCCCAGGGCTCCGCGACGCCGCGCGCCCGGCGATGCGTCTGCACCTGCTCGTCGACGTGCTCGGCCGTCTCCCGCAGCGCGAGCTCTCGCAGCGCTGTCAGGTTGGCGGGTTGGAAGAAGTGCTCGAGCGCGCGCTCGGCCTGCTGGGGCACGTAGACCTTGCCGTCGCGCAAGCGTTGGAGCAGCTCTTCGGGCGGAAGGTCGATCAGCTGGACCTCGTCGGCGCGATCGAGGATCGCGTCCGGCACCGTCTCGCGGACGCGCACGCCCGTGATCTGCGCGACGACGTCGTTCAGGCTCTCGAGGTGCTGGATGTTGACCGTCGTGTAGACGTCGATGCCCGCGTCGAGAAGCTCCTGGACGTCGAGGTAGCGCTTCGGATGCCGGCTACCGGGCGCGTTCGTGTGCGCGAGCTCGTCGACCACCGCCAGCTCGGGCCGTCTCGCGAGCAGGGCGTCGAGGTCCATCTCGGCGAGCATCTGCCCGCGATATGGGATGGCGCGGCGCGGGATGACCTCGAGACCCTCGAGCAACGCCGTGGTCTCGGAGCGCCCGTGCGTCTCGACGACGCCGACGACGACGACGATGCCCTCCGCCCGCCGCTGGCGCGCGGCCTGCAACATCGCGTAGGTCTTGCCTACCCCCGGCGCCGCCCCGACGAAGATCTTGAGCCGCGCGCGCGTCTCTCGCGCCGCCGTCGCTAGCAGGGCCTCGGGCGACGGACGCCGGGCGTCATCCGAGGTGCGAGAGGGCACGCGGCGAGATTCTACTTGGTCGCGGCGTCCAGCGCGAGGTTCAACGCCAGAACGTCGACCACGGGCTCACCGAGCATCCCCAACTGGCGACCGTGCGTGTGGCGCGTGACGAGCCCTTCGACCGTCGCCTCGGGGAGCCCGCGCACCCGCGCCACGCGGGCCACCTGATAGGTGGCGGCAGCCGGACTGATGTGCGGGTCGAGCCCGCTTCCGGACGCGGTGACGAGATCGACCGGAATGGGCCGCGGGTTCGCCGGATCGGCGTTCTTCAAGGCGTCGACGCGCGCCTTCACCGCGTCCACGAGCGCGTCGTTCAGCGGACCCAGGTTCGATCCCGAGGACACGGCGCCGTTGTACGCGACTGGCGAGGTCGCCGAGAGCCGGCTCCAGAAGTACTTCGGATCGTCGAAGGGTTGACCGATCAGGGCCGAGCCGACGGGCTGGCCGTCCTTCACGATCAGGCTGCCGTTCGCCTGCGACGGGAAGAGCACCTGGGCGATGCCGGTCACGACGAGCGGATAGACGACTCCCGTGAGGATCGTCAGCAGCGCGAGGGACATCAGGGCTGGACGGAGTTGTTTCATTGGTCGTCTCCCGTGGTCAGGCGAGCCCGAGCCCTACCAGCAGCATGTCGATCGCCTTGATGCCGATGAAGGGTGCGACGATGCCGCCGAGGCCGTAGATGAGCAGGTTGTCGCGCAAGAGGACGGACGCCCCGACCGCCCGATAGCGTACGCCGCGCAGCGCGAGGGGGATCAGGAGGATGATGATGATGGCATTGAAGATGACGGCCGAGAGGATGGCGCTCTGCGGAGTCGCGAGGCCCATCACGTTCAGGCGGTTGAGGACCGGATAGGTGGTCGCGAAGGCCGCCGGGATGATCGCGAAGTACTTCGCGACGTCGTTCGCGATGCTGAAGGTGGTGAGCGCGCCGCGAGTCATCAGGAGTTGCTTCCCGATCTCGACGATCTCGATCAGCTTGGTCGGGTTCGAGTCGAGGTCGACCATGTTGCCGGCTTCCTTCGCGGCCTGGGTTCCGGTGTTCATCGCGACGGCGACGTCCGCCTGGGCGAGCGCGGGGGCGTCGTTGGTCCCGTCGCCCGTCATGGCGACGAGCCGGCCGCCGCGCTGATGCTCGCGGATGAGGTCGAGCTTCTTCTCGGGCGTGGCCTGCGCGAGGAAGTCGTCGACGCCGGCTTCGGCGGCGATCGATGCGGCCGTCAGCGGGTTGTCGCCGGTGATCATGACCGTCTTGATGCCCATGCGCCGGAGCTCGGCGAAGCGGTCCTTGATGCGCGTCTTGACGATGTCCTTCAGCTGGATGACGCCCATGACCTGTGCGCCCTCGGCCACGACGAGCGGCGTCCCGCCCTCGCGTGCGATCGTCTCGACGCTCGTGTGGACGACGGCCGGGAAATGCCCGCCCAGCGCCTTCACGTATTCCTCGATCGCGTCGGATGCGCCTTTGCGTACCTGGCGGCCGTTCAGGTCGGCGCCGCTCATGCGGGTCTGGGCGCTGAAGGGCACGAAGGTGGCTCCGAGCGCGTGGATGTCCCGCTCGCGGAGCCCGTACCTCTCCTTGGCGAGGACGACGATGCTGCGGCCCTCGGGCGTCTCGTCGGCGAGCGAGGCGAGCTGCGCGGCGTCGGCGAGCTTCTCGACGCTCACGCCGTCGGCCGGCATGAAGGCCGTGGCCTGCCGGTTGCCGAGCGTGATCGTGCCGGTCTTGTCCAGCAAGAGCACGTCGACGTCGCCGGCCGCCTCGACGGCGCGGCCCGACATCGCGATGACGTTCGACTGGATCATGCGGTCCATGCCGGCAATGCCGATGGCGGAGAGGAGCCCGCCGATGGTGGTCGGGATCAAGCAGACGAGGAGCGCCGCCAGCACGGTCACCGTGATCGGCGCCCCCTGCCCGACCTCGTTCACGCTGTAGATCGAGAACGGCAGCAGCGTCACGGTCGCGAGCAGGAAGATGATCGTGAACCCGGCCAGCAGGATGTTGAGGGCGATCTCGTTCGGCGTCTTCTGCCGCTTGGCGCCCTCCACCATCGCGATCATCCGGTCGAGGAATGTTTCGCCCGGGTCGCTCGTGATCGTGATGACGAGCCAGTCGGAGAGGACGCGCGTGCCCCCCGTGACAGCGCTCCGGTCGCCGCCGGCCTCGCGGATCACGGGTGCGCTCTCCCCGGTGATGGCGCTCTCGTCGACCGACGCGATGCCGATCGTGATCTCCCCGTCGCTCGGGATGAACTCGCCCGCCTCGACGAAGACGAGGTTGCCCTTCCGTAGGTCCGCGCTGGTCACCGACGTGAACTTGGCGCGCGTGGGGTCGAAGGAGCCGTTCGAGGGAGCTCGGTCGAGCTTTCGCGCGACGATGTCGCGGCGCGCCTTGCGGAGCGCGTCGGCCTGCGCCTTGCCGCGGCCCTCGGCCATCGCCTCGGCGAAGTTCGCGAAGAGCACGGTGAACCACAGCCAGAGCGACACCGCGAGGATGAAGCCGGCGGGCGCCTCGCCGTGACCACCGAGCGCCTGCACGAAGAGCACGGTCGTGATGACGCTGCCGACGAGCACGACGAACATCACGGGGTTTCGCACCTGATGGCGCGGGTCGAGCTTCGCGAACGACGCCACGATGGCGCCGCGCACGATCTCTGGGTCCAGGAGGGGACGAGCCTTGGATTGTGTCATCATCGACTCCGCTTGTGCGTCTCGATCACGCAGTCATCATGAGGTGCTCGACGATGGGGCCGAGCGCGAGGGCGGGAATGAAGGTGAGGGCGCCCACGATGATCACGACTCCGATCAGCATCACGACGAAGAGCGCCGTGTGCGTCGGGAGCGTGCCGGGGCTCGCCGGAACGACCTTCTTCTGCGCGAGCGAGCCGGCGATGGCGAGCGTCGGAATGGCGAGCCAGTAGCGTGCGAACAGCATCGCGATCCCACCGCTCGTGTTGTAGAAGGGATTGTTGGCGCCGAGCCCGGCGAAGGCGCTGCCGTTGTTGTTGCCCATCGAGCTGAACGCATAGAGGATCTCGCTGAAGCCGTGGGCGCCCTTGTTGAAGCGCCCTGCGAGACCGGCCTCCGTCGCAACGCCGAGCGCGGTGAATCCGAGCACGACGATGGGTGGGATCAGGATGACGAGCGAGGCCATCTTCATCTCGTAGGCCTCGATCTTCTTTCCCAGGTACTCCGGCGTGCGCCCGACCATGAGCCCGGCGACGAACACCGCGATGATCGCGAACACGAGCATGCCGTAGAGCCCCGAGCCGACGCCGCCGTAGATCACCTCTCCCAGCTGCATCATGAACAGCGGAACCAGGCCGCCGAGCGGGGTGAACGAGTCGTGCATCGCGTTCACCGAACCGTTCGAGGCGGCGGTCGTGGCGGTGGCCCAGAGCGCCGAGTTGGCGACGCCGAAGCGCACCTCCTTGCCCTCCATGTTGCCGCCGGGCGAGAGGTTGCTCGCGACGGTGTCGACCCCGAGCGCCGCGATCCTCGGATTGCCCTGGTATTCGGCCCACACGCAGAGCGCGAGCAGGACGATGAAGATCGCCGTCATGGCCGCGAGCACCGCCCAGCCCTGGCGCGTGTCGTGGACCATGACGCCGAACGTGTAGCAGAGCGCCGCACCGATCAGCAGGATGGCGAGCATTTCGAAGAAGTTGGAGAGCGGCGTCGGGTTCTCGTAGGGATGGGACGAGTTGACGTTGAAAAATCCGCCGCCGTTCGTGCCGAGCTGTTTGATCGCCACCTGCGACGCGGCTGGGCCCATGGGCAACGTCTGCTCCGTCACCGCCTTCGTCTCCGTCTTCGGCTGGCCCTGCTCGTCGAGCACGGGGTTGCCGTCGGCGTCCGTCACGGGCGTCGTCATGGACGTCGGCTGGAGGAGCGGGACCGTCTTGTAGGCGGAGAAGTTCTGCACGACTCCCTGGGAGACCTGCACGAGCGCCAACACGAGCGCGAGGGGGAGCAGGATGTAGAGGGTGCTGCGCGTGAGGTCGACCCAGAAGTTGCCGATGTCCTTGGTCGTGACGTTGCGGAAGCCGCGGATGAACGCGACGAGCGTCGCCATCCCGGCCGCGGCGGAGACGAAGTTCTGCACGTTGAGGCCGAGCATCTGCGTCAGGTAGCTCATCGTGGCCTCGCCGCCGTACCCCTGCCAGTTCGTGTTGGTCGCGAAGCTGACGGCCGTGTTGAACGACGAGTCCGGCGTCACGGCGGCGAACTCTTGCGGGTTGAGAGGCAGGAATCCCTGCAAGCGCTGCAGGAGATAGACGACGAGGAGGCCGAGCAGATTGAAGAGCATCATCGCGACCGCGTACGTCTTCCACGTCATGCCGTCGTCCGGACGGACGCCGCACAGTCGATAGATGAGACGCTCGATGGGCCCGAGAACCGGACCGAGGAACGTGGGCTGGCCCTCGTAGACGCGCGCCATATAGCCGCCGAGCGGCTTCGCAAGCGCGAGAAGGACGACGAGGTAGAGTCCGAGCTGCAGGAATGCGTTGGCGGTCATTAGAACCACTCCGGCTTCAGCAGTGCAGCAAAGAGGTAGACGAAGAGCACGAGCGTCACGATGCCACCGATGGCGTAGAGCATGGCCGGGGCCCTCCTAGAGGCGCTCACAGGCCACGATGAAGGCCCACGAGAGCGCGAAGAATCCGACGGCCAAGCCGATGTAGAGCACATCCATTCGTTCACTCCTCCTTAGTGCTCGCCCACGATCCGCGATGAGCGACGCATCTTGCCTCACGCACGAAGCATGCCACCTGACGCGTCGCGAAATTCCTTATGCCCCATGGTGGGACTCCGACTTGGATTGCAAAGTGAAACATGCCCCTCGTGCGATTCGCATTCTCCGCCCGGGTTCCGCCGCCGATCGCAATCTGCATGGTGGTCGTGCTGCACCCTGCAGGCCCAAGATGGCCGATACCTCGATTTCCCTAGCAACCTCGCAGGCCTGTCCGTGGCACAGCCGATGCTCTTTCGAGGCATCGATGACCGCGGGGATGTTCATGTGGATCGGGCTGGTGGTTGCCTACGGCCTCGCCGTCCGCGGGCTGATCGGAAGCGACCGGCGCGATCCCGGCGAGATCGGTCACGCCGCCGTCGCGGGCGGGCGGAGCCTGGAACTGGTCGCGAGCCGTCCGCAGACCATCGCCACGCCCTCCGGCCCGACCTCGATCGGTTGCCCGCGATCGATCTCCGCACCGTCGTTGACGGCCTCGCGGCGAGCGTCTCTCTGAGCGTCTCCAGAACGTCTCGACGACGAAGAGCAGCTCGTGCGGGGTGCCAGCGGCCGCGCCCACGCGGATGCGGTCGATCGCGCGGCTGCGTGCGATGTCGAGCAGCCACGCGAGCGGCGAGCCACGCCCGGCGTCGCAGCCCCCCGGCCTGGTTTCCACGCCTGACGACGGACGTCGCCCGTCACCTCCTCCGCGATGCCGTCGCCGCCCACGATCCGGCCGACGAACGCGTGCCCCGATCGTTCGATCTCTGGTCGGCTGCTGCGGGCTGACACTTGGTTCCTCCTACAGAAAAACACACTCGGATGGCCGGATTGGGTCGGCCCCGACCGACTACGAGTGTGCCGGCACACATCCGACCGCCGGGCGCTTCCGTATGAGCGGGTGAACCGCGCGCGCATCCCGTCAGCCTCATGGCGAGCGCGCTCCTCGTGGCCCTGGTGCTCGGCGCCTTCCACGCGCTCACACCGGGGCACGGCAAGACGATCGTCGGCGCGTACCTCGTCGGCGCGCGCGGAACGTGGCGCCACGCCGTCTTCCTCGGCCTCGTCGTCACGGCGACACACACGCTCGGCGTCTACGTGCTCGGGCTCGCGACGCTCGTCGCGTCGGCGTGGGTGCTCCCCGAGCGACTGCTGCCGTGGATGAGCGCCGTCTCCGGCCTGCTCGTGGTCGCGGTGGGCGCGTCGCTCCTGCGAAGCCGTCTCGAGACGGCGCTCCACGGCCACCCGCACGACCACGGCCACCATCACCACCATCATCACGACGGGGAGCACGATCACGGCCACAGCCACGTACCGCCCGCCGACGCGGCGCCGACGGCGCGGAACCTCCTCGCCCTCGGCGTCTCGGGAGGCATCCTTCCCTGCCCGTCCGCGCTCGTCGTCATGCTGGGCGCGATCGCGCTCGGCCGCACGGCGTTCGGCCTCGTGCTGATCCTCGCCTTCAGCGCAGGTCTGGCGGCGGTTCTGACCACGATCGGTCTCGCCCTCGTCTACGCGCGCGGGCTGTTCGATCGGTTGCCCATCGACGGCCGCGTCGCGCGCTACATGCCGGTGGCGAGCGCCGCCGTCATCTCCCTTGCAGGCCTCGCCATCCTGGTGGAGGCTCTCGCCCGGATCGGAGCGTGATCATGCCGACCTCTCCTCTCGCCATTCTCGGCCTCGGCTTCGTGCTCGGCCTGCGCCACGCCCTCGACGTCGATCATCTGGCAGCGGTGTCGACGATCGTGAGCCAGCGCCGGAGCCTCTTGCGTTCGTCGCTCGTGGGCGCGCTCTGGGGCCTCGGACACACGGTCTCGCTCGTGGCGGTCGCGGTCGCGGTGATCGGCCTCCACACCGAGATCCCGCCGTCGGTGGGTCACGTGCTCGAGCTCGGCGTCGCGATCATGCTCGTCGTCCTCGGCGTGAACCTCCTGCGCAGCGTCGCCGCCGGCCAGGTGCATCTCCACGCGCACACGCACGGCAGGCGGACGCACGTGCACCCGCACCTCCACGCGCACGAGAGAAGCGATCACGAGCACGCTCCGAGCCGGCGCCGGCCGTTCCTGGTCGGCATGGTGCACGGCCTCGCGGGCAGTGCGGGGCTCATGCTCGCCGTCGTCGCGACGATTCCGAGCCCCGTGCTGGCGCTTGCCTACGTGGTCGTGTTCGGCATCGGTTCCGTCGGCGGCATGACGGCCATGAGCGCGCTCCTCGGCATTCCGGCCCTCCTCACGACCGAGCGCTTCGCCGGCGCCGAGCGCCTGCTGGGCATCGGCGCCGCCGTCGCGAGCGTCGTGATCGGGCTCCAGCTCGCGTGGCAGATCGGCATGGAGGCGGGGCTCCTCGCGTGAACGAAGCCGACCTCCTCGCGCGCATCGCGCGCGGCGACGAGCCGGCGCTCGCCGAGCTGTACGACGCCACGTCGTCGCTCGCGTACGGCCTCGCGCTCCGCATCGTGGGCGACGCCGACACCGCCGAGGACGTCGTGCAGGACGCGTTCATGCGGATCTGGCACCGCGCCGATCGCTACGAGCCGGCGCGCGGCGCCGCGCGGCCGTGGCTGCTGCGCGTCGTGCGCAACGTCGCGATCGATCGCCTGCGCACGGCGGATGCGCGCAGCCGCGCCGAGACGCGCAGCCAAACCGACGTCGCCCTGGCGCCCGTATCCGAGCGTCCGGAAGACACGGTCGGGCGAGCGGAGCGAGCGCGGGTGTTACGAGCCGCGCTGGCCGAGCTGCCGGCCGATCAGCGGCGCACGATCGAGATCGCCTACTTCGAAGGTCTGTCGCACAGCGAGATCGCCGCGCGCGAGAAGATGCCCCTCGGAACCGTCAAGACGCGCATTCGCGACGGTGTGCTAAAGCTCAAGGAGAAGTTCGTGGGAGTTCCGGTCCATGCGTGACGACGAGCCGATCGGCGTCGACGAGCGCGAGCTCGACGACCTGGCGCTCGAAGCGCTCGCCGAAGCGCACGCGCGACGTGCGCCCGCGCCGCTGCGCGAGCGGCTCGTCGGCGCCGTTCGGACCGAGGCCCAGATCGCGGGCACCCGCCGGGCGCTCACCCGCTGGCGCATGGTCGGCGCGCTCGCTGCCAGCGTGGCCGTCGTCGCGACGGGTCTCCTCGCGCGCGAGCTACGGTACGCGCAGGGGCAATCGGCCCAGATCGCGGGTCTCGCGACCGCGAACGCGGACCTCGAGCGCCGGCTCGACGAGCAGGGCAAGACGCTCGTCGGGCTGCGCGAGGCGCTCGATGCGCAGACCGAAATCCTGCGCGTCATCGGCGGCCCGCGCACCCTCACGGCGCAGCTCGCGCCGAAGGAAGGTTTCGCCGGCAGCGGCCGCGTGCTGGTCGATCAGGAGAGCGGCGAAGCCCACATCGTGCTCGCGGGGCTGCCGCCGGCCGGCGCCGGGAAGACGTACGAGCTGTGGGCCATCCGCGGCGATCATCCGCCGGAGCCTGCCGGGCTGCTGCGGGTCGCGGGCGGTGTCGCCGTCGCGACGCGCCTCGAGCGCGTGAAGGCACCCGGAGACGTCTCCGCGTTCGCCGTCTCGATCGAGCCCGAGCAGGGATCGACGAGCCCGACGGGACCCATTGTACTGGTCGGTAAGCTGACGTAGGCCCTCGGGCATGAAGGTCTACGACTCGTTCGGCCCGAATCCGCGCGCGCTGCGCATGTTCCTCGCCGAGAAGCAGCTCGAGCTGCCCAAGGCCGACGTCGATCTCCTCGGCGCCGAGAACCGGCGGCCGCCCTACACCGAGAAGAACCCCGGCGGGCAGATCCCCGCGCTCGAGCTCGACGATGGCCGCACGCTCGGCGAGACGGTCGCGATCTTCGAATACCTCGAAGAGAAGCATCCGAAGCCGGCGCTGGTCGGTACGACGGCCGAGGAGCGCGCCGAGACGCGTCAGTGGCAGCGCCGCGTCGAGCTCAAGATCACCGAGCACCTCTACAACGGCTTCCGCTTCGCCGAGGGCCTGGCGCTCTTCGAGCCGCGCATGCGCGTCCTGCCCGAGGCCGCCGAGGGCTTGAAGGCGACCGTGCGCGACAACCTCCAGTGGCTCGACGGCCTGCTCGCCGGCAAGCAGTACGTCGCCGGCGATCGCTTCACGATCGCCGACATCATCCTCTACTGCGCCCTCGACTTCGGCCGCGGCGTCGGCCAGCCGTTCGATCCCAGCCTGAAGAACCTCTCGGCGTGGTTCGAGCGCGTCGGCAAGCGCCCGAGCGCGACGTCGAGCCTCCACCCGATGTCCGCGGCGATCGGGTCGGCGGGCTGAACGCGACGGCTCGGTAGTAACCACAGTGCTTGTCGCCCGAACACTGCGGGGCTACTGATTGCGTCGTGTCACTGACGATCGTACGCCGGCTCCGACGGGGGAAGTGCAACGTGGGGCTGACGACGGTCGTGGTGCGAATCAGCCGTGTGGGTGGGAAGCGGGCGGTCGAGGAGCCGATGCTCGTCGACTCGGGGGCGATCTACGCGGTCGTTCCGGCCCCGCTACTGCGGAGGATCGGCGTGCGACCGCACGGCCGCGAGACGTTCTCTTTGGCCGACGGCAGCACGGTCGAGCGCGCCGTGGGCAGCGCCTTTTTCGAGATCGGCGATCGCCGTGGCGCCGCGCCCGTCATCTTCGGCGAACCCGGCGACGCGAGCCTGCTCGGCGCGATCGCCCTGGAAGCGCTCGGCCTCATCCTCGACCCGCTCAAACGCGAGCTCCGTCCGATGAAGCTCTCGCTCGCCGCTGCGCGCCTCGCGAGCTGACCGCGTCAGCGAAGTGGCGTAAGCCGCGAGCCCGGCGGGGCGGCGGGCATCGCCCTCGGCGCGACTCCGCAGGCCCTTGCGCGCGCAACGATTGGCGGCTGGGCAGCTCCAGCTTACGCGACGCGCATGGGCCGAGGACGCGGAGCGCAGAGGGCGATGCCCGCCGCCCCGCCGTGCACAGCGACTCACGCCGCCGCAGCCCCGATCGAGCCCCCGAGCGGGAGCCGCAGCGTGAACGTGGTGCCCTTCCCGACCGTGCTCGCGACTTCGAGCGTCACGCCGACCTGCTCGGCCAGCTTGCGCACGATGTAGAGCCCGAGCCCGACGCCGCCGTACGGCCGCTGATCGGAGCTGTCGACCTGGCGAAACATGTCGAAGATGTGCGGGAGCTGATCGGGTGGAATGCCGATGCCAGTGTCGCGCACCGTCACCAGGCAGTGGTCGACACCGCCGCGGACGCTCACGACGATCTCGCCCGCGTGCGTGAACTTGAGCGCGTTCCCGACCAGGTTCTTCACGACGATCTTCAGCTTGCGGCGATCCGTGAAGGCGGTCGGCTGGCCGTGCGCCTCCCAGCGCAGGACGACTCCGGCCCGGCGGGGGATGGCCTCGTACTGACCTTCGAGCTCGTCCCACAGCTCGTGCATCGAGATCGCCTCGCAGTGCGCCGGATCCTGCCCGGACTCGAGACGGTTCAGGTCGAGCGTCGCCTGCACCAGGTCGAACAGATCGCGACCCGCGGAGCGGATGCGGTCGACGGCGACCCGGCCCTCGACGTCCGTGACCGCCTCCTCGAGGACGTCGATGTAGCCGAGCATCACGCTGAGCGGCGTGCGCAGCTCGTGCGACATCGTCGACACGAACTCGGTCTTGACGCGGTTCGCCCGCTGCAGGTCGGCGACGAGCTGCGCGTTCGCGAGCGCGATCGCGCATTGCGACGCGAAGCCCTGCGCCAGGCGGAGCTGCTCGTCGCCGAAGCCGCCCGACTCCCCGCGAAGGTTGAAGGCCAGATAGCCGAGCACCCGGCTCCCGTGCGCGAGGGCAACGTACAGACTCTCGACGACGCCGAAGTGATCGCGGACGAGCTCGCTCATGGCCGCCAGCGACTCGGACGGCGTGCGTGCGAACCCGCGGGCGGCGAGCTCGCGGAGCAGCGGCTCCACCGCCACCAGCGGCACGTCGAGCCCGATGACCTCGCGCTCGGCCTCGGTGAGATCGCCCACCATCGAAACGGTCCGCAATAGTTCGCGCCGTTCGTCGACGAGCCCGAGGGCGACGGTGTCACCGCCGACCAGCGCGTGGCCGACTCGCGTGATCGTCGCGACCGTTTCGTCGAGATCGAGGCTCGCGTTGAGCTCGCGATTCGCGTCGAGCAGCAGCTCGCGCTGCGCGGTCATCGCGCATGCCTTCTCGCGCTCGAGGAACGCCGTACGGCGCTGGCGGTCGAGCACGTAGGCGCCGACGGCGGAAAGCGCCACGCAATCGGCGAGCGAGAACCCGAGGTCGACGATGTGGCCCTCGGCAAAGACGTTCCACCCCGGCAGCAGGGCGTAGGCGCACCCCAGCACCAGCGCGACGACGAGCTGCGGGCCGAGACCCCACGGGATCACGATCGCCGCGCCCATCATGAGCGCCGAGACCGCGCCGACCTTGACGTCGTGCCCCTGCGGCGCTTCGACGAAGATGCCGAAGAGGAGCAAGCCCAGCGCCAGCACGAACGCGATCGCGATCGGGATGGCGCGCCGTCCCGCCGAGCGCTCGCTGACGACGGCGTGCGTCAGCGCCGCGAGGGCGAGCATGCCGATCAGTGCGAGCGCCCGGATCGGCGTGCCGTCGCCGAAGACACGGATGTTGACCGCGAGCGCCAGCGTGAGCGGCGGCAGGAGCAGGAACGTCGTTCGGCGCAGCCGCCCAAAGGCCTCGACGCGTCGGGCCTCCTCGAAACGGGCCCGCGTCTTCCCGTCCATGGGGCGGCTGTGGGCTAGCGTCCCGGGGGTGATGCTCACCGACGAATTAGTCACGGTCGTCGTCCAAATGCCGCGCCCACCCCCCCAAGCGAGGCCGAAAAAGGGCCTGGGGGGCTGGCAACGCGACCTTAGAGCAACCGCCATGCCGACCGCCGGGCAGTTCCGGGGCCGGCCCATTCAAGGCCGCGGTGGACTACGCGAGGACCTTCTTGCACTCGACGATGACGCGAGCGCACGCGTCCGCGCACTCCTTGCAGACGGCGTGATGCGCTTCGTGCTTGCGACAGACCTGCTCGCAGTCGGTACAGACGTCCAGGCAGACGCGGGCCGTACTCTTCAAGTATTTGCCGCCGGCGGCGGCGATTGGCCCGACGGCGGCGCAGATCGCGAGCATCTGGCGCACGCTCTGCGCGCACTCGGCGAGCGTAGTGTCGCCCTTGCCGAGCAGGTCGAGGCAATGCTGCAAGCAGGCGTCCCCGACGACGACGCACTTGCCCGCGGCGTCCGCGAGGGCTCCGGCGGGCGCGGCGGCCGGAGCTTCACCGGCCGCAAGCGCCCGGCTCGCCGCCTGCGCCACGACGGCGCTCGCTGCCGCCAGCAACACGGTCCTTCGTGTCACGTTCATGTGGTCCTCCTTCCGGGATGCTGGCCCGGGTTAGCATGGACCCGCGACCTTACCCAGGGGCGCTCGGACGGTGGGAACCCACGGCACGGCCGCCCGTCCTGCGACGATGTGTCGCAGTTGTTCGCGCCGGAAGCGCAGTGGTATGGCCGGGACCATGGACGGCCGGCGCGCGTGCGCGATCGTACTCGTGCTGGCGCTGGCCTCTGCCGGTGCGATCACCCCGCTCGGCTCCTGCGATCGCTGTCCGCCCGGTTGCCCGATGCACGGCCGCACTGAATCGAGGCGCCTCGGCTGCCACCACGGGAACCGAGCTGCGCCTCACGGTCCCGGAGCGGCGGCCGCCAACGACCGCGACGGCTCGCAGTGCGCGTTCGGTGCCCGGTGTGGCCGGACGCCCGCCGACGCGACCGGCGCTCTGGTCACCCTGCCGCCCGACGACGGTCGCATCGAGCCGCTGCTCGTCGCCGTCGCCGGACCGCGTGACGTGACGGGCGGACGGCTGGCCCCGGGACCAGCCCCGCCCGTTCCCCCACCGCGGCGCGCGGGCTGACCCTCACCCGACGTCTTTTCCCACTCAACGCAGCCAGAACAACGAGTGTGGTCCGTCGGCACCGGACTGCTCCGCACGTCCGGTGCGTAGCCGCGGCGCACTTCGGGGAACCGTCATGCACGTCACCGATCGAACTGCGGTGGGCCTTCCATGGCTCACCCGTCTGCGCTGGGGCGCGGCGGCCGGTCAGCTCGCCGCCGTCGCCGTCGTCCATCAGTTCGCGGAGCCCATGCCGCTCGCGCGAGTGCTGTCCATCATCGCCGCGGGGGCTGCCAGCAACCTCGCGCTCGCCGTGTGGCTCGCGCGGGGGCACGTGGCTACGCGCCCGTTGTGCGGCGCCGTGCTCGCGCTCGACACCGTGCTCCTGACGGGACTCCTCCAGGCCACCGGCGGTCCCCTCAACCCGTTCAGCATCCTCTACCTGGTCCACATCACGCTCGCGGCGGTGGTGCTCGGCGCGGCATGGACCTGGGCGCTCGCCGGGCTCGCCGTCGCGTGCTACGGCGCGCTCTTCCTGGCGGTTCCATTCCCCGCCATCGCGCCCATGCACGCCCATGACGGCGGCATGCTGTCGCTCCACCTCCAGGGGATGTGGATCGCGTTCATGCTGGCCGCCGCGCTCACCGCGTACTTCGTGGTCCAGCTCTCGGCGGCGATCGAGGGGCGCGACGCGGAGCTCGCGCGCGTGCGGGAGCAGGCGAGCCGTGCGGAGCGTCTGGCCTCTCTCACGACGCTCGCCGCGGGCGCGGCGCACGAGCTCGGCACGCCGCTCGCGACCATTGCCGTCGTCGCGACCGAGCTCGAGCGAGCGGTCGCGACGCTTCCCGAATCGCGCGCCATCGCCCTCGGCGACGACGCGCGTCTCATCCGGTCCGAGGTCTCCCGCTGCCGCCGCATCCTCGATCTGCTGGCGAGCGACGCGGGCGGGCCGGCCGGCGAGGCCCCGACGATGGTCGACCTGCGATCGCTCATCGACGACACCCTCTCCGCCTTGCCGCCCGGAAACGTGTCACGTGTCGCCGTGTCCCTCCCGCGTCCGGTGCTCCGACTGAACGTGCCGCGCCGCGCTCTGGTCCAGGTGCTCGCGAACCTGGTCCACAACGCGCTCGACGCGAGCACCCCAGACGGAGCGGTGCGCGTCGCGGTCGATCTCGGGCCGGCTACGCTCGAGTTCGCGATCGAGGACGACGGGCCGGGCATGCCGCCCGACGTCCTCGCGCGCTGCGGAGAGCCGTTCTTCACGACGAAGGGGCCGGGACGGGGGCTCGGGCTCGGGGTGTTCCTCGCCCGGACGCTCGCCGAGGAGCTTGGCGGATCGCTCGATCTGTCCTCGCCGCCGGGGCGCGGCGTCCGGGCGGCGCTCCGGCTCCCGACGGCGGTTCTCGTCCACGGGAAACGCGCCGCATGAGCGAGGTCGCGAGCCCTCCGACCATCCTCCTCGTAGACGACGACGAGGTCTTCCGCGTCCGGCTGGCGCGGGCGTTTCGTGACCGCGGCTTCGAGGTGCGTCAGGCCGCGAACCGGCGCGCTGCGATCGCTTCCGCGCACGCCGATTCGCCCGAGTACGTCGTCGTCGACCTGCGCCTGCCCGACGCCTCGGGGCTCGACGTGGTGCGCGAGCTGCACGCACTCGATCCCGGCTCCCGCATCGTCGTGCTGACGAGCTACGGCAGCATCGCGACCGCGCTCGACGCCGTCCGGCTCGGCGCAACCCACTACCTGACGAAGCCCACCGACGTAGACGAGATTCTCGCGGCGTTCGCGCGGGTCGATGCGCCCGCGACACCGATCGCCGACGTACCGTCCGATCCGCTCTCGCTCGCGCGCGTCGAGTGGGAGCACATCAACCGCGTCCTCGCCGACTGCGGGGGCAACATCTCTGAGGCGGCGCGGCGACTCGGCATGCACCGCCGATCCCTGCAGCGCAAGCTCGCGAAGTTCCCGACGAGACGCTGACGTCGACGCGTGTCGCCGTGCGCCACCGTCCGGGGGAGAACGGGGCGCACGGCGACGAGCGCCCTGGGGCCCCTCTAGGGCACCATGACGCCACAGGCGAAGGCGTCGAGCGCGCCGTGCCGGACCCCGCAGGTGAGGATCGTCATCTCGCTACCGGCGCCCGCCGAGTAGCCGCTCGGGATGGCGGTCGAGATCGAGCACTTGCCGCCCGCGACGGTGCACGTGCCGCCCGTGACCTCCTGATCGATGACGGTGCAGTGACCGCCCGGGCAATCGTCGGTCGTGGTGCGCACGCCGAGCGCGATGGTGAGCGTCTCGCCGTCGCACGCCGGGGAGAGACCCTTGAGGCTCGCTTTCACCTTGAGATCGGTCTTGCTGATCGCGACGGTGAGCGAGCCCTGGCTCTTCGACGCGAACGTGCACTGCGTGTCGACGGGATCGGGCTCGCCGCCGCAGGCCGGCGTCCCGCCGTTCGTCGCCGTGTCGGGAGCCAGGCACGGGGCGTAGTTCTGGACCAGGCTCGACTTCAACTGCTTCGCCTTGGTCGGGAACTCGTGGGCGTCCGCGGGGACGCTGTTGAAGGCGATCGCCGCGGCGATCGCGAGGGCGGGGGTGATACGCTTCATTCCTTCCTCCTTCGTTGGTGTACGTTGAACGCGAGCGGCGCGCGCGGTCCTCAGCCCGGCGAGGCGCTCCAGATGGTCAGTTGGTCGTAGGCGGAGCTCGCGAGATCGCGCAGGACGTCGGCTCGCGGTCCCGTGAAGAGCCCGGCGCGCACGGCCGTGTCCACGAGCGGCGTCAAGCGACTCACGAGCTTCTTCGCGTGGTGCAGGCGACGCGTCGTGGGCCCGCCGGCGGCCGCCTGGACGCTCGCTCGCGCCCTGCCGACGGCTCGGTAGAGCCGTACGAAGGCGCGGCGGCCGGCCCGGGAGGTCGTCGTGACGTCGTTGAGCGCGGCCGAGAGGTCCTCCAGCCGACAGAGCACCGCGTCGACGCCTGCGACCGGATCGAAGCGACAGGCGCCGTCCACGCAGACGTCCGTCGTGCACGCGTCGCCGTCGTCACAGCCCGCGACCGTGCAGTCGAGCGGGAGCGTGGTCGTGGTCGTGGTGGTGACGCCGTCCGGCAGCGTCGTCGTGGTGCTGGTCGTGTCGGGGACGTTGGTCACGACGCCCGTGTAGACCTGCGACGGCTGGTAGCCCTCGCCTCGCACGAGAAACGACACGTGGCGGGAGCCGACGGTGCCGGGCGGAAGCGTCAGCGTCCACTGGGGATGCTGGTGCAGGTACGGCATGCTCCCGATCACCACCCGGTCGTTCGGCGCCTGCAGGGTCTTGCCGTTGAAAACGACGGTCAGGTCCGGATCGATCGCCGTGATCTGCATCGTGATCTTGCGTCCGTTCTTGATCCGGTAGAGGCCGCGCGCCGGGTCGTCGGCGGCGAACGCATCGAAGGACGGATCGACGCCGATCGACGTTCCGGGCGCGTTCGGAAGCTCGACCACGGGGAAAGGGCGGGCGAAGTCGTAGTCAGCCAGAACGAGCGTTCCCGAGCCCGATGCAGTCGATGCGATGTACATGTGCTCGTGGGCCCCCGCCGAGGAGGCGACGGCAAGGACGAGAACCGCCCACGGCGCCGCCCTCATGGCGTGCACGTCGCGGGCGCGGGTGCGTCGGTCGCCTTGAACGAGCGGCCGGCGCGGAAGCGGACGTCGCCCCCAAACGACAGACAGTGTCGATGGTGCCCGATCGTGAGAACGACCGTGACTGGGTACGGGCTCGCCGCCAGATCGAGCGCCAGACCGGGCCCCTTTGCGGTCACCTTGAAGATCTTGTCGCGCTTCACCTGGACCGCGGTGACCGGACCGTGCGCACGCGGCTTGTCGGCATAGGCGAACCCGCTCGGCGTGGCACCACCCAGCGCCCGCCAGCGCGCCGACGGCAGATCGAACGTGAGGTCGAAGGTCGCTCCGGCGATCCGGAGCCGGGCGCCCGTCGTCGTCGGGTCGTCCGCCCCGGCCTCGCCGAGGGTGATCGGCGCCGTCTTCGCGACGGCGGTGAAGGTTCGGCGAGCCGTGACGGCGGGTTTGTCGGCGATCGCCAGGGACGTTCCCGGCAGTGGCTCGTCCGTGAACGCCGGTGCGATCGTGGTCGACGACGAGCTGGTCGTGGTGGAGGTAGAGGCGGCGGGCGTGGTCGTCGAGCTCGTCGATGTCGTGGTCGACGTGCTCGTCGTCGTCGAGGTGGGCGAGCTCGTCGAGGTCGAGGTCGTCGTCGTGGTGGCCCCCGGTCCGCTCGTCGTCGAGGTCGTCGTCGTGGGCACGCTGGTCGAGCTCGTCGTCGGCTCGGGCTCGGTCGTGGTCGTCGTGGTCGGGACGTTCGACACCCACCCGACGTAGACGGGCGAGTCGTCGTAGTCGCGGCCCCGGATCTGCAAGGAGACCGGGAACTCGCCGATCGTGCCGGGTGGAACGGCGAGCGTCCACGTCACGTGGACGTGCAGGAAGGGCATGTTCCCGATGACGACGCGGTCCCCTGGTGCGTCGAGCGTCTTGTCTTCGATGGTGAGGCTCACGGCGGGGTCGACGTCCACGAGAAAGAGCGTCACCTTGGTGCCGTCGGTGACGCGGTAGAAGCCGTTTGCGGGATCGTCCGCGAGCAGGGCCGCGAACGCCGGATCGTCGCCCTCGAACACACCGGGGGTGGCGGTGGGCAGGACGGGGAAGCGGCGAGCGAAGTCGTACTCGAGGGCGAGGGCGCCCCCGCCCGGGGCGTCGGAGGCGATCATCATGTGCTCGTGCGCACCGGCCTCGCGCGCCATCGTCGCGACCAGTAGGCCGAGCAGCACGCGGGCAAACACCCTCACCCCGTATCGCGCAGGTCCCCATCCGGGAATGCGACCGATTGTCGCGCCCGGTCGAATCAAGGATCGCCAGGGTGCGTCACGTTGTCGCACCCCCCGATCGCGGTGCCGATTGGCGGCTCCAGTGGCGCGTGCGGCAATCGGTCGCGTTGTGGCGGGTGCGACGTCCGGATAAGCGGGGGGACATCTTCCCGCCCGATGATTCGTCTTTGCTTCTTGATCGTACTCGGCATCGCGGCGCGGGCCGCGGCGTGCGACATCTGTGCCGTCTACACCGCCACCGAGCAGCGCGAGGCGCAGCCCGGCTTCTGGTTCGGCGTCGCGGAGCAGTACAGCTACTTCGGAACCGAGCTCCAGGGCGGCCACGAGGTGACGCTGCCCGCCAAGGAGCACATGGATAGCTTCGTCACGCAGTTCGTGCTCGGCTACACCTTCACGCCCCGGCTCTGGCTCCAGCTGAACATTCCCTACATCTACCGGAGCTTCACCCGCATTCACGACCACGAGCTCCAGAGCGGGACGGTGAGCGGCGTCGGCGACATGACGCTCCTCGGCGACTTCCTCGCCTACAGCACGATCATCGGCGACGCCCTCTTGCGCTTCTCGATCCTGGGCGGGATCAAGTTCCCGACCGGGAATCCGAGCGAGCTCGGCGAGGAGTTCGTCGAGCCCACGACCGCACCGGTGCGGCGCGCGACGTCCGCGGCCCAGCGCATGGGTACGTACGCGGCCGCGCGGACGCCGTCGGATCTTCTGCCGTTCGAAGGCGGGCTCCACGGCCACGACCTCGCGCTCGGCTCCGGATCATACGACGGCATCGTCGGCGGCCAGATCTTCTGGAACTGGCACCGCGCCTTCGTCGCCGGCGGCATGCAGTACGCTATTCGCAGCACCGGCGCGTTCGACTACCGCTACGCCAACGACCTCACGTGGGTCGGCGGACCGGGCTGGTACCTCCTCCTCGAGCACGACCACACGCTCGGCCTGCAGGCCGTGCTCTCGGGCGAGACCAAGGGCAACGACACGCAGCAGGGGCACAAGGCCAACGACACCGCGATCACCTCCCTCTACATCGGGCCGGGCGTGAGCTTCACCTGGGAGACGTCGCTCAGCGCGGACGTCGCCGTCGATCTGCCGGTGCTGCAGCACAATACGGGCCTCCAGCTCGTTCCCGACGTGCGTGTCCGGGGAGGGGTGACGTGGCGCTTCTGAACCGTCTCGGCATCGCCGCGCTCGCGCTCGGCGTCGTCATGGTGACACGGCCGGCATCGGCGCACGTCGTGCCGATTCCGCCGAGCCTGTGCACGATCGATCCGCTCGGCCTCGAGATCCCCGCCTCGGGGACGACCGGCAGCGCCGGTGACGCAGGTGATGGAGCGTTGCGCGGCGTGTACGACGCCAACGCGAGCGTCGTCCGGTTCTGTGCGGCGACGCCGGCCGACCCCGGCGACTGCAGCGCTTCCTCGCCGAGGAGCTTCGCGCTCGGCGCCGCCGGCGGGACGCTCGCGCTACCGGCGCGCTTCACCGCCCTCATGATGTCGAGCGGCGATCTCATCGCCGACGACGTTCCCGTCACGATCACCACCGGTACGAACACCGTCACGGTGCCGCTGTCGCTCACGACGGGCCTCGTCGCGGCGGGTGGGATCGTGATGGCAGGTGCGCCGCTCGAGGGTCTCGGTAGCTGGGTGATGCTGGGCGTGATCCCGGGCGGCGCGCTGCCCCCGCCGCTCCCGAGCGATGCGGTCGTGGTGCGGCTGTCGTGCGTGCCCCGTCCGGTGCCCGACAAGGACCAGTTCGTGCGCCCGAGCGTCGTGCGACGTCTCGCGGGTACGATCGGCGCCCGTGAGGTCGACCTGCGCGCGAAGCTCGTCCTCGGCCCCGCCGACCGGCAGACTCTCGCGGGACAATCGGCGCTGCTGGTTCTGCGGGTCGACGGCGAGCCGCTCGCTTCGGGGATCGTGTCCGGATGGACCCGCGCGAAGCGACGGAACACCGCGAGCAGCGCCGATGGACGCGTCGTCGTCACGGTGAAGTGGGGCTCAGCCAACACCGCGGCCCTGACGATCAGGATGCTCGACGTGACGGGGCTGAAGGTGGCGCAGGGCGGGCCGTCGCTGGTCGGCCTGACGTTCGACACCGGTCGGCTCCTCGCCCGTGGCGAGCGCCTGTTCCACCCGGACCCGGAGGGAAACGCCCTGCGCCGCTGATCGCGCTGGCGGTCTTCAGTCGCCGGGCGGGCAGAGCTCGAAGCCGTAGCCGGGATCGAGCTCACGCGCGTGGGGGGCGCCGTTTGCGCCGAACGGCAGCATCACGCCGCTCGGGTGCCCGCTGGCGTTCCAGCACACGACGCAGCCGGCGCTCGACGTGCACCGCCAGTCGTCGGGCACGACGAATCGGATGACGCCGGACTCGTCACGCGACGACAGAGGAGTCGCGACGACAGCCGCGGGCGTCCAGCCCACGAGCCCCGCTGCCGCGCACACGATGGCGATTCCGAAGCGGGACATCGGGCTGCACGCTTACCCCAAGCGGTCCCGGTCGGGCGATGCGGCATGTGGTCGCAGCGGGCCAGCAACCGATCACTGCCGGCTGGGCGTCAGGAAGCGCGGAGCTGCGTGCGATGGGCCGCGGCGCGGAAGCGACGCTCGCTGCGAGCGATCCCGTTGCCGAGGTCTGCCGTGAACCCGACGATGGCACCCGCGCCATCGATTGCCGGGAGCGTCGGACCCGCCACATCGAGGGTGACGATCCAGCGCGCGTGCTTGCGCGGTGTCGCGACGACCTTCCATCGCCCGCTCGCATCCCCGCCGGCGAGGCCCTTGCCCTGCGGGGCGAGCGACACCGAGCCCGTCGCGATGGTCGACGCGCCCGCCACCAGCCGCAGCAACAGCGGGCCGGCTGCCAGCGTACGTGTGGGATCCGGAAAGTCGATCGTCGCTTTCAGCCGCGCGCGGTCCGGCGCCAAGCGGCCCGCGAGACGGACGACGCGGGGCGGACTCGTGAACTGGTCGACGTCGGGTCCCGGAATGGGTGCGCATGCGACCCGCAGAACCAGCGGAATGCCGCCCAACGGCGGATCGAGCGGCGCCATGACGACGCCGACGAGCTCGACGTGATCGAGCCCCGCGATGGGACTGCCGGCGATCACGGCGTCGCCGGCGACCGCGAGACCCGTCGTGAACGTCACCGGCACGGTGGCCGACGAGGCTCCCGCCTGCAGGAAGATCGGTACCCCGGGGATGACGAGATCGCCGCTCGACGACAACGCGCCGCCGAAGAGCGTGGGTAGCTGGAGCGACCCGGCGATCGATCCGAGCGAGAAGGCCACCGGCAGAGACGGCTGGCACTCCGCGGCACCGTCGCTCGACGCTGCGGGACAGATCTGCACGCGGCCCGTCCCGACGTCGTACACGAGCCGCAGCGCGTCCCCGCCGGCCGGCGCCGTCGCGACGGCGCTCAGCCCCAGCGCCGGCACGTCGACGGCGATCGGGTCGAACGTGCAGCGACTCGGATCGACGGGGACGACGTGCGCCGACGCGCGCGAGGCGAGGGCGACGAGGACGAGGAGGAGACGGCGCGCGCGCACGATCTCGATTCTATCGAACCATCACCCCGCACGTGAAGGCGTCGAGCATGCCGTGACGTATGCCGCAGGTGCGGACCGTCATCTCGCTCCCCGCGCCGGCCGAATAGCCGGTCGGGATGGTCGCCGCGAGCGCGCACTTGCCCTTGGCCACGGTACAGGTGCCGCCGGTGATCTCGTCGTCCACGACCGTGCAGTGGCCGTCCGGGCAGTCGTCGGTGGTCGTGCGCACGCCGAGCGCCGCGGTGAGCGTTTCGCCGTTGCACGCGGGGGACAGCCCCTTCAGCGCGGCCTTCAGCTTGATCGAGGTCTTGCTGATGGTGGCCGTGAGCGTCCCCTGGCTCTTCGACGCGAAGGTGCACTGCGTGTCGACGGGATCGGGCTCGCCGCCGCAGGCCGGCTTGCCGCCGCTCGTCATGGTCGTCGGGGCCGTGCACTGCGCATAGTTCTGGACGAGGCTCGACTTCAGCTGCTTGGCGACGGTCGGGAACTCGTGGGCCCGAACGCTGGTCGCTGCGAGGATCAGGGTCGCGACGACGACGATGGTGGTACGCTGCATGCTCTCTCTCCTCTGGGGTTGGGGGTCAGTCGGGCGCGCCACCGGCGATCCAGCCGACGATGGCGGCCTTGTCGGCGGGGGTGAGGCAGCCGCCGGCGGGTGGCGTCTTCGGACAACCGTCGGGCATGAGCCGGCTGCGGTCGACCAACCGGCGTCCGAGGATCTTGCGGGCGAGCCAGCTCGCCGCGACATCGCCGGGGGCCACGAGCTTCAGGCTCGGGACGTCCAGCGACGGCACGTCGAGCACGGCCGATCGCGCGACCGTCGTCTCCAGCGGCGGCGTGCTGTTGGGGAGCGTGACGGTGTGACAGCCGAGCGTCGCGCATCGCGCGGCGAAGATCGGAGCCACGACCGCGAACGACGGTGCCGCCGCGCTCGGCGTGCAGCCGAGCACCAGGCGGTCCCGGTCGGTGCGACGACCCTTGGCGCTCACCACGATACGCGCCGTCGCGGGCGCGAGGCCGTGCAGGCCGGCGCGCAGCGGCACCGGCACGCGCGCGGTCGCACACCCCGGGCGGCGTGGATCCAGTCCGGCCACGCCCGCCGCCAGCGCGCGTGCGGCGGAGCTCGCCGCCGGTCCGACGACGGGCCCCACGACCGCATCGGGCGTGCAGCCCGGGCCGGGCACGTTGATGCAGACGGTCAGCTCGAAGGTGCACGTCCCGTCGACGACCCCGTCGGCGTCGCACGCCGGATCGCCGTCGGCGCACGTCGTTCTCGCCGCGCCGATGCCGCCGAACTGCACCAGGCAGTCGGCCGCGGCGACGCCGCCGCCCGCGAAGCAGTCGGGCGGACACTGGGCCGCGGTCGACACGGACCCAGCCAGCGCCAGCGCCACCAACGTTCTCGCGATCCGACGCACGCTATCGGCCGGTTCGCATGGGCAGCACCTGGCCGCGGATCTCGCCGGCGGCCCAGGGCACGGTGTGGATGTTGATGTACGTGTCACCGTGCATGAGGAGCTTCACTTCCTTCGTCTTCAGCGGGCCGACGCAGCCGAGCTTCGGACCGCCGAGGGGCGTGAGGTCGTAGAACACGGCGTCCGTCTTGCCGGGCTCGCCGCCGTGCAGATGCGCGTCGGTCTCGAGACCGTCGAGCGTCGAGTACGTGATCGTGTAGCACAGGCGGCGCAGCGCCTTGTCGTACGTGAGATAGCCGACGCCGAAGGCGCGGCTGCTGCTGGGTGGGACGACCTGCCCACCGTTCAGGACGGCGATGAACTGCTGCGTGCCCGAGGCCGCCAGCGCGGGCGCGGCAAAAGCGAGCGCTGCGCAGGCGAGCAGTGGACGAAGTCGGGGAAACGCCATCGAAGCCTCCAGCACCTCAGCCACGTGAGGCGCGCCAAAGAGCGAACGCGTCGTATGCGGTGCTCGCCAGGGTGCGTATCTCGTCGCCGACCGATCCGACGAAGAGGCCCACGCGATCCGCCGCGTCGGTGAGCTGCGTGAGCCGGCTCACCAGACGTCCCGCCCTCGGCGACGGCTTCCCCCGGCTGGCCGCCGCTTGCATGACCGCTCGGGCCTTGCCGGTCGTCCGGTACAGACGGACGAGCGCCGCGTGTTGCTTGGAGCCGCTCGCGGTGATCGTGTTGAGCTCGGTCGCCATCTGCTCGAGACGACACAGCACGGCATCGGCGTCGGTCACCGGGTCGTAGCGGCAGGTGCCCGCGTCGCAGACGTCGGTCGTGCACGGATTCCCGTCGTTGCAGGGTGTCACGGTGCAGTCGGACGGGACCGTCGTCGTCGTCACGCTACCGGGCAGGGTCGTGGTCGTCGCGTCGCCCACGTTGCTCACCGTGCCGGTGTACACCGGGGACGCGACGTAGCCGGCGCCCTTCACCTTGAACGAGACGTGGAACGTGCCAACGCTCCCGGGCGGGATCGTGAGAGTCCACTGGGGGTGTTGATGCAGATATGGCATCTTGCCGACGACGCCCACGTCGCCCGGCTGGCGTAGGGTCTTTCCGTTTAGCACGACGCTGAGCTCCGGATCGATCGCGGTCAGGACCATCTTGATCTTGCGGCCCTTCTTGATCTGGTAGGCGCCGTTCGTGGGATCGTCGGCCATGAGCGAATTGAACGACGGGTCGACGCCGATCCAGGTGTCTGGAGCGTTCGGAAGCTGGGCGACGGGGAAGGCGCGCGTGAAATCGTAGCCCACGAGTTCGAGCGCGCCCGAGCCGGGCGCGGCGGACGCGATGTACATGTGCTCGTGGGCGAATGCGGCCGTGCGCGGCAGCATGGCGAGCACGATGAGGAAGCACGCTCTGCGCCGCATCGTGAAAAACGCTACCGGACGTGCACCAACCGCGCAATGCAACCGTGCGCGCCGCCGGCGCGATCCGTCGGAACGGTCGCCGATCGGCTGCCCTAGCCCACCATGCGGTTTCGGCGGCCCTTTCCGGTCGTGGGCGCGGCGGAGCGCACCGGGACGATCGCCGGGGCGCAGGTGCGACACGATGTCGCATGCCCCCTGCGATGGGGAGCGCCCTCGACAGCGGCGAACCGCCATCCGGCGACCTACCCCGGCCCGTAGGACCGGGAGGAACAAGTCCGTGACCGTGACCTCGACAGCGTGGTAGGGCAGACACCGGTGAGGCAGAACGCCCACATCGCCGTCCTGGTGCTGGCGGCCTTCGCCGCCACGACGGCCGTTCCCGGCCCGCAGGTGGTCGCGCACCGCCACGCCGGCGGCGACCACGATCACGTGCACGCGTTCCTCGTGCACGGCGACGACGATCACGACCACGCGGATCATCATCACCATCACGACGCCGAGGCGGCGCACGCGCGGCGCCATCGGGGCCACGCGCACCGGCCGCGGATCGCCCACGGGACCGCGGACCCGCTGCACCATGCGCACGTCGTCTCGCCGTTCCAGCCGGCGACCCCGCCGGCGACGCCGCACGTCGAGCTCGCGCTCCACGTCATGACCGAGGGTCCCGCGGCGCTTCCCGCCGTCCGCGCACTCGCCCTCGGGACGATCCGCTCGCGCGGTCCGCCTCCGCTCGCACGCTTCTGATCCGAATCGTCCCCGATCACGAGCGTGCGCGGATCGTGTCTCGTCACGATCCGCCGGAGGGAGGAGAGCGCCATGCTGCGATCCTGCAGGGGTCGTGTGCTCGGCATCGTCGTGTGGGTCGCGTGCGCGGTGGCTGTCGCGCGCGCGGCGGACGACACGGCTGCGGACACGACCACGACGACGAGCGAACAGATGACTGAAGAAGGCGACGGAAAGCCCGATCCGGGAGGGGATTCGTCCGACCAGGCACCGCCGGCGAGCAAGAACGAGACGCGGCTCGAGGAGCTGGTGGTCGAATCGAGGAAGCCGATGAGCGCCGCGTCGGCGCAGGACATCCGCGCCCACGATTTCGACGTCCGCCCGCACCAGACGATCATGCAGATCCTGAACAACCTGCCGGGTGTCGTGGTGGCGCAGCATCAGGGTGGATCGAAAGCGCCGCAGTGGTTCCTGCGCGGCTTCGACGCGGACCACGGCACCGACGTCGCCGTCTCGGTCGACGACATGCCGATCAACTTTCCGACCCACGCCCACGGGCAGGGCTACGCGGATCCGAACTTCCTGATCCCCGAGGTGATCGACCGCGTCGGCCTCTACAAGGGCCCGTACTTCACGCAGTTCGGCGACTTCGCGACCGCCGGGGCGATCAACTTCGTCACCAAGGACGTGTTCGCCGAGAACTTCTTCCTCGCCGAGGGCGGGTCGTTCGACACCATGCGCTACGTCGTCGGCGCCTCGCCGCAGGTCGGGCAGGTGAAGACGATGATCGCGGCGCAGGCCTACTACACGAACGGGCCCTTCGAGCACCCGGAGAACCTCGCCCGCTACAACGGCTACGCCAAGATGAGCTTCGACCCGACGCCGCTCTCGCACATGTGGCTCACGACGATGGGCTACCAGGCGGACTGGGACGGGTCGGGGCAGGTGCCGCTGAGCCTCGTCTCGGCGGGGAAGCTCGATCGCTTCGGCTCGCTCGATCCGACCGAGGGCGGCCACACCGACCGCGAGATCATGGACCTCCACTGGCGCTACACGCCGACGGCCGCCGACACGTGGGAGGTCCAGACGTACGCCAACCGCTACAAGCTGCGCCTGTACTCCGACTTCACGTTCTTCAACTCGACGGGCCTGCGCTTCGTCCAGCTTCCGAACGGCGCCGTCGTCGACACGCGCGCGAAGCCGGTGCGCGCCGGCGCCCACTACATCCCCGGCGACGGCATCGCGCAGGACGACTCCCGCTTCTACTACGGCGCGAAGGCGCGCTTCACGCGCAACTGGTTCCTCGCCGGCATCCCGCTCCAGTCGCAGCTCGCCTTCGAAACCCGCAACGACGACGTCGACGTGGCGCTGCACCGGCAGGTGCGCCGGACGATCTTCTACGACATCAACAAGGTCTATGTCCGCGAGCATTCGTTCAGCGGCTACTGGAACCAGCAGATCTTCTTCAACGACTGGGTGCGCTTCGACGGCGGGCTGCGCGGCGACTTCTTCATCTTCGACGTGAACAACCGCCTCCCCCAGCAGGGCACCGATCCGAACTTCAGCCCCGTCTACCTCGACGGCTACCAGACCCAGGGTCAGGTGAGCCCCAAGGCGAACCTCATCATCACGCCCGTGCGCGACACCGAGATCTACCTCAACTTCGGCGAGGGCTTTCACTCGAACGACGCGCGCGCGGCGATCGGCGGCGCCGCGTTCACGGGCGTCACGAACCCCGGCGAGGGCGTGGGCGAGGACCAGACGGTGACGCCGCTCGCGCGTGCGATCGGCTACGAGTTCGGCGCCCGGACCCGCCAGTTCGACAGCCTGGATCTCGCGGCGTCGCTCTGGCTCCTCGACCTCGACAGCGAGCTCGTCTTCTCGGGCGACGCCGGCACCGACGAGCCGAGCCCGTCCAGCCGCCGCTGGGGCATCGACTTCGAGACGCGCTACCAGATCACGCGCTGGCTGTTTGCCGACTACGACCTCTCCTACGCCGACCCGCGCTTCGACAACGGCGGCGCCATCCCCCTGGCGCCCACCCTGCTCATGAACGGCGGCCTCACGGCCGAGTTCGGCAACGGCCTCTCGGTCGGTCTCCGCGCGCGCTACCTCGACGATCGCCCCGCCAACGAGCAACGTACGCTCGTCGCGCGCGGCTATTTCCTGCTCGACCTGATCGCCCGCTACCGCTGGCGGAACGTCGAGCTGTCGCTGCAGCTCCTGAACCTCACCGA